>JANWVE010000219.1 GCA_025057675.1 Bacteroidia bacterium | reverse complement strand
CGCAGCACCGTTAGCCCGTAGCACGCCGACCTTGCTTGCATGAGCGCAGCGAAACGCAAGCAAGGACACGCCCAAAAGTAAAATTGTTTTTAGACTTACAATACCTATTTATCTATCCAAGTATGCGTCCCACCTGACATGATGTCTTTAACATTATTAGAAGCTAAAAACTCATGTGGAAAACCTAATTCTATTTTACTAATTTCATCTAAACGCTGTAAATGCGTATCAGACAAAGTAAAGGAAAGACATTCTAAACTTTCTTGTATGTGCTGTACTGTTCTTCCTCCAATGATAGGAATAATAAGCTGTCCGCGTTGTCTTATCCAATTAAGGGCTACCTGTGAAGCAGTAACACCTAACTCTTCCGCTATATTCAGTACCTCACGAGTAATAGTATTGCTTCCTTCGCTGCGTTTGCTGCTACTTTCAATGACTCTACCTTGTTCGCCTTTGAGATATTTACCCGTTAGTACACCTCCCGCCAAAGGCGACCATGCAGTAGTAGCTAAACCCAAGGCTTTAGCCATAGGTAAAAGTTCTCTTTCGCCTGTACGTTGTAATAGGGAGTATTCTATTTGAATGCCTGCAAAGCTTGTCCAACCGCGTAGCTCGGCTAACATATTTGCTCGTGAAATAATCCAAGCAGGAGTATCGGATATACCAATATAATGCACTATCCCTTTGCTGACTAAATCGTCTAAACCTCGCATAATCTCTTCAATAGGAGTAGTATTATCCCATACATGTACCCAAAGTAGGTCAATATAGTCTGTGTTTAAGCGTTTTAAGCTACCTTGTACAGACCGCATCATGTTTTTACGGTGGTTACCTGAAAAATTAACATCATACATTCGGTCGTACAACGTATATTTTGTAGCAACTACAAATTTATCTCTATCCCAGCCAATAAACTCCCCTAACCATTTTTCGGACGTTCCTTCTGTATAGCGATTAGCAGTATCTATAAAGTTACCCCCTGCTTTGACAAATGCTTCAAATTGTGCTTTGGATTGTTTATAGTCTGCTCCCCAGCCCCATTCTGTACCAAAGGTCATAGTACCTAAACATAATTCAGATACTCTTAACCCTGTATTTCCAAATAGTTTATATCTCATAGTAGTACAAAAATAGGATTTTTGTCATAAAAACTACTGTTAATGAGATATATTGATGAAAAAAGGTAATTTTATTTTTTAGGCGTGTCCCTTCGCTGCGCTCGGGTCGGGCTATTCCGCACTACGCTAATGCTCGGTGCTACGCTATCGCTCCGCACTGCCTAACGGCATGCTCCATAGCCCTCACGCAAGCCGCTTTTTGATGCTTTACCTGATTTTGCATACCTACATTTACTTTACCTTGTTTAACGTTGATTATGAACTACTTACAAAGTTAAGACTTTTTACCTTGTTTGAGCTACCGCTATTTTACTTGTTTTACATTCATTTTCAATAATTTACAAGATAAAAATATAGTTTAATTTTGTTTAATTTTGATTTTCAGGCACTGACAAGATGAAATGTTGTACAATTGGACTTAGTCTCTTGGATGCTTGCGTGAGGCATGCGGAGGGTGCGTGAGCAGTGCGGAGCGAAGCGTAGCACCGTTAGCCCGTAGCACGCCGACCTTGTGGGCATACGCGCAGCGTAACGCCCACAAGGACACGCCCAAGTAAAAAATATCTCTTATGCTTATTAGTTTGTATCCCTCAATTTTGTATATTTGTACTGTACCTGTATGATATAGCTTATGTTTTTCTACACAGAAATACTGCAATACGGATTGATGGTGTATTCTGTACTCATAGCCCCCCTTTGGTTCCTGATAGCATTTTTGTTCAGAATTAGACACAGAGATGTCATCTTTCAATGGAAACGTCCCCGTGTTGTTTTTTATGCGATTGGACTTGCTATCCTAATTACAGGATGCATCTTAGTTTGTTTATACGCAATCACCTACTCTAACTCCAGCCTGATATTTTTCTCCGTTTTTATGTTTATAGGAGGACTACTTACTTATAATGCACTGAGCTACGGAGCAACTATACTCATTACTAATAAAGGGATTGTAAGCAGTATATACGCCCTTAAAGATGATACTATACTATGGACTAACATCAAAGATTATTACGTACATAAGCATCATCCTATTTTAGTTTATGTATTTATATATGACTTTTACCAAAGTATCAAAATAACTATTCCATATTACATGCAGCAAGCATTTGAAGAACTTATCAGCATAAAAATAGATAGACCTAAAATGTATATAAACCTTAAACCCGAGGAGAACGAAATTCTGACCAAACAAATTAAAGAAATGTTTAATCAAAAGTGATTACGCTTATTTAGTGAAAGAAATACCAAAAGTAGTTCTGAAATCATTGTTTTTTCTGTTCGGTGCAACTATGCTCTCGTAAGAATTTTCTATCGAAGCACGGATATTTATTCGTTTTGAAAATGGAATTTCTACGGTAGCTATACCGTTCCAACGTAGATTTTTACGGTCCGTTAAAGAAGGTTGAAAAAAGGAAAGATGCGATAACTTCAATCTATTTTTGAACACGTTATAATTCCCACGCAAACGCACCGATAAACGCATAGTTTGTATGTCCTCTTTGTCAATAAAATTCGTTTTTTCATAAATAACTGCTACACTAGTGCTTAATTCTGCATTAGGATTATCTTTAATAAACCTTATTCCTACACCTGCACCTATCAAATCTCTTATTTCAATTGCTCTTAAGTTGCTTTTTTCTATAACTCCAAAACCTAAACCATACACACGTTTTTGATAAAAAATAGTGGAGCTAATATCTGTAAAAAATTCTCTTTCTTGTACTCGTTTATTGGTCTCACCATAAGTAAAAACAGGATTCATGCTAAACCAAAATATTCCCTCAGACAAAGAGGTATTTAACCTTGAAATAAAAATTTGTCGTTGTACATTTCCGTCGTTAATAGTGCCGTCTGCGGTAATTTTAAGGTTAAATTTTTGGCTTCTAGGAATTGGTGTGCTTTTTTTCTTGGACTCTTCGATGGCTTTGAGAGTAGAGTCTACTATGCGTTTAGCTTTGAGGTTAGCTAATGAGTCTATACGTTTTTCATCATTGGTTTGGGCTTTAATAGATGAGATGGAAATGCTTAAAATACAGATCAAAAGAAATAGTTTTTTCATTGAGCAAAGTTACGTTTTTGTACTAAATGTATATCTTATTTTGTTTGTGTCTCATGTTACGAGTTATGATTGTTTTGGCGTGTCCCTCGCTGCGCTCGGGTCGGCGTGCTGCGGGCTGCGCTATCGCTTCGGTGCTGCGCACTGCTAACGCACCCTTCGCATGCCTCACGCAAGCAGTTTTTGGATGTTTTACCT
>JANWVE010000218.1 GCA_025057675.1 Bacteroidia bacterium | reverse complement strand
TGGGGCGGCGCCGCTGGGTGTGGTGTCCCCCCCCCCCCCCCCCCTTTTTTCTGCCGGGGGGGGGGGGGGGGGGGGCCCCCCCCGCAGCACCGTTAGCCCGTAGCACGCCGACCTTGCTTGCATGAGCGCAGCGAAACGCAAAGCAAGGACACGCCCAAAAACAAAATTCTTAAACCCTCTATTTTCTGCTTTTCATGCTACGTAAATACTCCAAAGCTGACTGTTTATCCTGCTCAATTTGAAAGGAAAGTGACTCCAAAGAGTCAAATTTTTGCTCACTACGAAGGTAATACAAAGGAAATACCTCCAACACTTGACCATAAATCTCCTCTGTAAAATTAAAAATATGGGTTTCTATGTGCATCTGGGTCGAATACTCAACAGTAGGTTTGTAGCCTATATTCGTAACTCCATACCAAAACTGACCATTTAACTGTACTTTACTTACATACACCCCTGACTTGGGAATTAACTTCTCCTCACTGAATAAATTTATATTTGCTGTTGGAAAACCAATTCTCCTCCCAATTTGCTTCCCTTTAACTACCATACCTAACAAAGAATACTCATACCCTAAAAAATTATTCGCAGTAGCTATATCTCCCTCTAACAAGGATTTTCTTATCTTCGTACTGCTTACATTAACTTGGTCCAACTGATAAGCTGGTATTTCTACAACGTTAAAATGGTACACTTTACCTAATTTTTCAAATAATGCATACCCGCCCTCTCGATTTTTACCAAATTTGTGGTCATATCCCACAAAAATAGTATGTGCTTTCAGGGTCCTTACGATAATATTCTCTACAAATTCAACTGCAGTCAAATTAGCAAATTGTTGGTCAAATGGATATACCCAAATATAATCTAAATTTTGTTTTTTAAGTTTTTCTATGCGCTCTTCCAAGGTATTAAGCAAAAACAAGGGTTGTTCAGGATAAAGTACCCTACGAGGATGAGGATAAAAAGTAAGCAATAAAGATTTAGCTTTTATAGATTGTGCATACTGCGTTAAGGCATGTAAAATATGCTTATGTCCAATATGAACTCCATCATAAACGCCCAAAGTAAGGACGACCGGTTGAGTAAAAGAAGTACAAAAGTGTTTTCCGTGTATAATTTGCATACGCTGTGCTAAACTATTAAAATCCAAAAAAACGCAATAACGAATTTCGCTCTTTGATTGTATAACCTGCTTTCTGTACTAAATTAACTACATCTTGGGCTGAGTAAGCCTCATGAAATGTAACTTTAAGATAATTTTTACCATTGCTGATGTCAAAATTAAACTCTTTTATCCAATGTGTGTTTTTTAACAGTTGGCTAACCTCTTGTACACAGTACTCGCACGTGATGTTAGTAATAAATGTACATGTTTTCATATTTTATCTTGCAAATCTTTTTTTTCTTACCTGATGATACCCTATACCTAACAAAATAACCATTAAGATAGGTAAAACAACATTACTCACTTGAATGAGTGTTTTATTCTTTTTTATTTTAGCAGTATCTAACAAGCGGATTCTGACCATTTTACCTCGTAGAGCAATCATCTCTTCGTCTAATGTCATCCAATCCAATGTATTTTTTATGAGCATTAAATTATCTTTAGGTACAGGCTGCATAGTGCCATTAGGTAGTGGTTTATTCAAAACAATATCACCATCGCCAATTACGAGCATGCGGGCGTATTTACCTTTGGTAAGCATATTTGCCTTAGGTGGATTTTTAGCTAAACTATCCAGGGGGGGTTGTCTGTTTTCAAAAACGGAGGAGAATTTTCCTTCTAGTGCTAAACCTATAATTTTAGATGTAGTAAATTGTTTAAGTTCATCGGGGGTGGGTGGCTGTAAAGCTTTTTGAATAGTGATGATAATCGGCTGTCCTTTCGCACGGCTATATGGAGAAGTTATTAGTACAGGCGTTTTGCGAACATCAGGGTCATGATTGACGGTATCTACTGAGGAGGCAAAAAAAGTATTGACTACTACTAAATTACTTACGGTAGGGTGATTAGGAAATAGAACAATTTTAGGATAGTACGTAACAGGTACAGCAGTAGGTTCAGTACCGTTGCGCGGGGTTAAAAAAATCTTACCACAAGAACGTAAATCTTGTACTAAGTTTTCATTTATCCTGAAACCATATTTGAGAAACATATCTTTGAGATTTAGGTTTAAGCTAAAAGCTAAGCTATCATTATTGCTAAAATCCGCGGCTATCGGGTCAATACACCAAATAATGTTACCTCCATTCATGAGATACTGGTCAATCTCGTACTTCACCCGCTCTGAAAACTTATATTGAGGTTTCATTACTATTAGAGCGCTCACGGTGAGGGGAATAGGATTACCTGTACGTAAATCTACTTCACTGATATCATAATTTTCACGAAGCATATTTTTGAGATCTTGCATATATTTGAATTCTAGTTCTCCTTGTCCCCGTAAGAAGGCAATCTGAGGTTTGCTGTCATTTTGAAGCATTTTAATCACAGCAGAGAAATCGTATTCTAAATTTTGCTCTGCATTAAGCATTTTTTCACTTCGTTTGCCTTGTCCTTTGACTAACTTATAAAATACTTCTCTTCCTCTGTACGTAGCAGATAAAGCAGGAAAGTAATTGACAGGAGTAGGTGCGGAAAGTTCATCTTTTTGGTCAATATAGCTATCAATCATACCTTCTTTGGCTAAGCGAATTTGTAAATCTTTATTTTCTGATGGGTCTACGAATTGATATTGGATGTTAGAACCTGCATACGCTTTAAGCACATCTAAATGGTATTTAATAGAATTACGATAGTGCTGAATATCTGTGGGAAAATTTTTGCTTTCTAAATAAATTTTGAAATACACAGGGTCTTTGAGTTCCCTGACCAATTTTTTAGTAGATGCGGATAAAGTAAAACGTTTTTCTTGGGTTAGGTCTATTCGAAAAACCCAACGAGAGATAAGTATATTAATTAGAAATAAGATAGATACAATTATTATTGTGTATGTGGCTGTGGTTGTTTTTTTCATCGGGCGGACAAATATACAAAATACTCCTGGTTTGAAAAGTTGCATACATTGAGGCAAGCAGGGTGATTTTTTGGGCGTGTCCTTGCTTGCGTTTCGCTGTGCTCATGCAAGCAAGGTCGGCGTGCTACGGGCTAACGGTGCTGCGCCCCACCCCCTGGGCAAGGGTAAAAGCGTGAGCGAGGGGCTTCGCACCGTGCTACCGCACGCCCTTCGCATGCCTCACGCAGCAGCAGGCATACTAATCTCACTTACATAAAACTTAACTTTGTAAGTAACTGACAATCAACATTAAACAAGGTAAAAATATATTTTAACCCTGTAAAATGTTGAGAGTCAATTCAAAATAAAATAAAACTTCGAA
>JANWVE010000217.1 GCA_025057675.1 Bacteroidia bacterium | reverse complement strand
GTGTGCATTTGATTTTCTATATATCCTTGATGTAGTGGATAGTTGAGTACCAAAGTCATTCTAATGTGATTATTGCCCACATTTCCAATATAGATACCACAAGGTTCACAGCCATCGCAAGGAACCTTACCTTCGCATTGTGCCATGCAGTCTGTTAATAAGCATGTAAGTAGCACAAGTATTTTGAGCAATATTTTTTTCATACTTTTTATGCATTTACACAAAAATAATAATTATTTAGACACTCACAAATTTTAGGAAAGTTATAATTACTTCATTTTGGGCGTGTCCTTGTGGGCGTTACGCTCCGCGTATGCCCACAAGGTCGGCGTGCTACGGGCTACGCTATCGCTTCGGTGCTGCGCTTCGCTCCGCACTGGGCTAACGCCCACCCTCCGCATGCCTCACGCGAAGTATCTCTGAAACAACCACTCTTCTGTTCCTTATGCAAAGTTTTAGGTTATAAGTGGTTGTATTTCAAGCTTAAACAAGGTAAAGACATAATTACACAGGTCAATCGCGTGAGGGGCATGCAGCATGCCCGTAAGGGCAGTACGAAGCGCAGCGAAGTACCGAAGCGATAGCGTAGTGCGGAATGCCCCGACCCTTGCGCAGCAAGGGACACGCCCAGAAAAATAAACTAATACTTTGAAACTACTCAAACTTAAATCTATCAATTCCAGTAATAAATGCGGTTAGAATTCACTACTACAAATAAACTACTTACTACCATGGCTACAGCCGAAAAAACAGGGTTAATGTACCCAAAAACTGCTAATCCAATTGCAATTAAATTGTAGAAAAAAGCCCAAAATAAATTAGAACGAACAATACGCCGCACAAATTTAGCTAAACGAATGACTTCTATCAATTGTAGTAAATCCCCCATGAGAATAATACTTGCAGATTGCTTAGCAATATCTTCCGCTTTGGATACCGCTACACCTATTTCTGCTTCGGCAAGTGCGGGAGCATCGTTGATACCATCAGCTAACATGATATGCACATCTTTATCTTGTTTAAGAATGTTTAGTTTATCCTGGGGTAGTAGACCGTGCCTGTACTTGCGAATATTCAACTGCTGGGCTACCCTGCGAGCTGATTTTTCATGATCCCCTGTAAGAATAACCTCCTCTATGTATAACTCGTGAATTCTTTCTTGAAACATCCTGAAATCTTCCCGAACCTTATCCTCAAATGTAAAAACAGCAATTAAGGTTTTATCTACTGCAAAATATACCGTAGGCAAGTCATCAGGTTGTTGGAGTGTAGTTTTATCTATCTCAATTCCTCTTTCTGTGAGTAATTTTTCGCTACCACAAACTATTTCTGTACCTTGAGAATGTGCAGTAATACCCTTACCTGTATGATTTTGGATATTTTCTAAGTTAGGTAAAGTTAAGTCTATCTTTTTGTAATGCTCTAAAATAGCTTTAGCCAAAGGGTGATTAGTTTGCTGCTCAACAGAGAGTAGATAAGGTAAAAAACTGAATTTGTCTTTGAACCATACTTCTTTATGTAGGGTAAATTTAGCTTCTGTGATAGTACCTGTTTTATCGTAATAAATTCGTTTTGCAAGGTGGAGTTTGTCTAAAACGTCTAAATCCTGCACAATAACCCCAATTTCTGCGGTTTTAGATAAAGCAAGATACTGCGCAATGGGGGTAGCTAAACCTAACGCACAAGGACAAGCTACAATCAAAACGGCTAACGCACTCTCAAAACCTTTGATAGGATTTTTTTCTATAAACCACCACCCTAATAAAGTACATAAAGCAACCATAAGAACGGTAGGCGTAAAATAAGATGCAATTTTATCTACTAATTTTTGTAATCGGGTTTCTTTCAGTTTTGCCATTTGAGAAAGCCTTTGTATATGGGATAAGGCGGTTTGTTCTCCTAACTGTTCTACTTTCATGGTAAGTATCCCATCTACTACGATAGTTCCTGCATATACTTTGCTGTGAGGAGGTTTTTCTACCCATTTTGACTCGCCCGTGAACATGGCTTCATTAACAGCTACCGTTTCCCATAAAACTGTTCCATCGGCGGGGATGCGCTCACCTGTTTTTACCTTGATAATATCCCCTGTGGTTATCTTTTCCAAAGGCACTTCTATTTCTTGCTCTTGCTCAATTTTGAGAATAGTAGTAGGAAGACTTACTTTTAATTTTTCTAATACACGCGCTGCTCTAGCTTTACCTGAGGACTCTAATAATCGCCCCGTGGTTACTAGAAAGAGTATCATACAAGCCGTGTCAAAGTACACTTTACCTTCTATAAAAATTTGATAGATACTGAAAAAAAAAGCGGTAAATGTACCTATGGCAATGAGGGTATCTGTATCAAATCTGCGATTTTGGATAGCTGATTTTAAGTAAGGTATGCCTAGTATAAGTATAGCTGGCGTAGCAAATATGAGTTGTAGCCAATTATTAAGGTTATGTAGGTTATCTATTTGCAGGGCTTGGGTAAAATCAGAGGAGTAGGTTAAGAAACTAAGTAACATCACGTTCATAGCAAAAAAACCACCTAATGCCATTTTAGCCACATATAACATAGAAATTCCCTCTTGCCCTTTTTCACCAGTAATAGAGTACGTAAAACTGCATCCTGAGCAGCAAAAAGGCAATTTCTCACCATGTATTTCTTTAATGATTACTGCACTATCAGATACAGGAAGTTCGCACTGGGTACAAATTTTCATTATACAAAAGTACCAAAAAAACGCAGGTTTTACTTTTTGAGTTTCTACAACACACAACAGGTAGTGTTCGCGAATACCTATCCTATTGATATAAAAGTTTTTTTTGGGCGTGTCCCTCGCTGCGCTCGGGTCGGCGTGCTGCGGGCTACGCTTCGCTTCGGTGCTGCGCCCCACCCGCCCACCCCCTGGACAGGAGTAAAAGCGTGGGCGAGGGGCTTCGCACCAAGCCTGACGGCTTGCCCTCCGCATGCCTCACGCAAGAACCTTGGCATATCGGCAAAATCTATTTATTTTAAGCTTTACCTTGTAAGTACTTGATAATGAAGATTAAACAAGATAAAGGCACACTTTAACCTTCTAAACATTTGAAAATGAATGCAAAACAAGGTAAAGCTTATCTAATCAGGGTCAAAAGGTTATCAAAAGTCCATGTATTCAAGGTTTAACCTTGTACATACTTGAAAACCAATATAAAAACAAAATAAAATAGCATCAGTTCAAACAAGGTAAAAAATTTTAACCTTGTAAGTATTTGATAATGACCATCAAACGAGGTAAAGCAAGGATATGTATAAAAACAAGGTAAAACGTCAAACATCTGCTGCGTGAGGCATGCGGAGGGTGGGCGTTAGCCCAGTGCGTAGCGCAAGCGAAGCACCAAAGCGATAGCGCAGCCCGCAGCACGCCGACCTTGCTTGCATGAGCGCAGCGAAACGCAAGCAAGGACACGCCCAAAA
>JANWVE010000216.1 GCA_025057675.1 Bacteroidia bacterium | reverse complement strand
GAGTTTATGAACAGAAATTTTATAGCAAAACTCTTGACTTTATTTTATGCTGATTTTCAACATGTTGCATATAAAAGCATAAAACAAAAGTCTTTTTTATAAAACATTGATTATCACTGTTTTGCATAATCAAGAAATTTTATCTAACCTTGTGTTCATAAAGTCTAATTTACAAGGTCAGAGATGTATTTTTATCTTGTTTAGTATTCATTTTCAGGTACTTACAGGGTAGAACTTTGAATAAATAGCACCTGCCGACCTGCCAAGGTTCTTGCGTGAGGCATGCGGAGGGTGCGTCAGCAGTGCGTAGCGTTAGCGAAGCACCGAAGCAAAGCGCAGCCCGCAGCACGCCGACCCGAGCGCAGCGAGGGACACGCCCAAAAATAAAAACCTTCATCACATATAATTCAATTTGGTATTTATACAAATACCCTTTATTTTTGCTTGGTATGATTCAGAGAATTCAAACCGTATGGTTATTTTTAGCCGCCACTCTAAACCCTTTCGCAATATTCACAGAATTATGGACATTTGAATTCAACACCGTTAATAGCCAATCTGTAATTGTATTTCATGGACAGTACATCAAGAATCTAGGCAATACACCCTCTATATACACAACTTTATACCCGATTCGCTGGGTACTCATTTTAAGCATCATGTTTTGTATAGGAGCGCTTGTAAGCATTTTTTTATACAAAAAAAGGCGTTTGCAGAAAAAAATTGCATGGCTATCCGCAGGAATTGCTTTTTTACAAACTTCGTACATCTTTGCCCGAGTATATTATACCCAAAATCAAATTGCTCAATTTGCAGGTACAAACGCTTTACAGAGTAGCAATATTCAAATAGGCGTTATCTTTCCTATATTGAGCATAATTTTGTGTTTATTAGGCGCTTACTACATAGAAAAAGATGACCGACTGGTTCGGGACATGAATTCCTTCCGTTTAAGAGATTAAAATTTTGTACTTTTGTACTATGGATATTAAAACCATTGCTATCATTGGTTCGGGTACAATGGGAACAGGAATAGCCCAAGTTGCCGCTACACAAGGCTACTCCACCATTCTTTTTGATATAAACGATACCGCACTCAAAAAGGCAAAATTAAATATAGAAATTGCACTCGAAAATTTAGCGCAAAAACAAAAAATAACCACAGAACAAAAAGATACCGCCCTATCTCGAATACGGTATACATCGGAATTTTCAGAAATTGAGGGCGAACTGATTATCGAAGCTATCGTAGAGAACTTATCCGCTAAACAAGAACTGTTCTCTACCTTAGAAGAGCGACTACCCGCTACTACCATATTTTGCAGTAATACCTCTTCTATCCCTATCACTCAGATTGCATCTGCTTGTAAGTATCCCGAGCGCGTAATAGGAATGCACTTTTTTAATCCTGCACCAGTAATGAAATTAGTGGAAGTAATTGCAGGCGAGGCATCTGATAAAAAATTAGTGGAAATAGTCAAAAAAGTGGCTCAAAACATGCAAAAAGTACCTATTTTAGTTAAAGACTACCCAGGTTTTATCGTCAATAGAGTAGCTCGGCACTTTTACGGCGAGAGTTTAAAGATTTTATCCGAACAAGTAGCCGAAATGGAACAGATTGACGAACTTTTAGAAGCCACAGGATTCAAAATGGGCGCCTTCAAACTCATGGATTTAATTGGAGTAGATGTTAATTTTGCTGTAACCGTTTCCTTATTTAATGCTTTCTATCAAGACGCACGCTTTAGACCTAACCTTATTCAACAGAAAAAAGTAGAAGCTAAATTTTGGGGTAGAAAAACAGGTAAAGGCTTTTATACATATCCTGACTCAAAATAAGACCTATTTATGTATCGCTGCGTTGTTTGCATACTGCTCATTGCTAATGTATTGCTGATAAGTTGTAACAACAAAAAAACAAAGCAAAAAGACACACTCAATAATAAGAAGCGAGTTCAAACCGAAGGTGAGAAAGAAAAACAACTCAAAATAATAGAACAAGGAATTAAAAACATTACTGACAGCTTAGAAAAATTCACTGCTAAACCTGATTTATTTTACCGTCGTTCGGTTCTTTATTTTCAAAAAGGTGAGATACAAACCGCTGTTCTAGATATCAAGCGAGCCATTGAATTAGACCCTAAAAACCCAAATTATCATTACCAGTTAGGGATTTATGAGTATGTTTTAGCCAAAGATGAGGAGGCTCTTTCTGCCTATCAAGAAGCCATTAAATTGGGTACAGAAAACCCTGCTGTTTATACTGCTGCGGCTACCATCTTATTTTATCAGGGGAGTGTAGAAAATGCGGCTAAACTTTTTCAAGTTGCGTTAGAAAAATCCCCTAACTACCCCGCAGCATATTTTGGGTTAGGTTTAGTATATCGTAACAAAAATAACAACACAGAAGCCCGTAGGTACTTTGAAAAAACTTTACAACATGACAGTACATTTTCAAACGCCTATCTAGAACTTGGGCAAATGACCCATGAAGAGTGGAAAATTGCCAAAGCACAAAAAAGGGATGCTAATACTCTCACTAATTTATATCAAAGCGCCTTAAAATACTACGAAAAAGCCGTTAAAGCGAACGATAATAATGCCAGCGCACACTATAATATGGGGGTTTTACTACAAGAAAATAATGAGTTAGATAAAGCCTTGTTTGCGTATAATAAAGCTATATATCTCAACCCTACTTTGAAAAACGCCTACTATAATAGAGGCCTGATACAATGGGAAAAAAAACAGTATGCTTTTGCAAGAGAGGATTTTACTTATGCTATTCAAATTGATAACACTTTTTCGGACGCACTCTATATGCGGGGCACTTGTAATGAAGCTTTAAACAACAAGGAAAGGGCTTTTGAAGACTATAAGTTAGCTGTCAAGTTTAATCCGAATAATTTAGAAGCACAAAAAGCTTACAATGACTTAAAGAAAGAACTCAACAAATAGAATATTATCAAGTTCATAGGAAACTTAGTTGATTTAGATTTTTTGGGCGTGTCCCTTCGCTGCGCTCGGGTCGGCGTGCTGCGGGCTGACGGTGCTGCGCCCCACCCGCCCACCCCCTGGTTGTAGGGTTAAGAGCGTGGGCGAGGGGCTTCGCACCGTGCTGACGCACGCCCTCCGCATGCCTCACGCAGCAGCAAGTAAACTAATCCCATTTATACAAATATAACTTTGTAAATAACTGAAAATCAATCTTAAACAAGATAAAAATACATCTTAACTATGTAAATCATTGAAAATCAATTCAAAATAAGGTAAAACTTAAATATCCAGGGTTAAAGGGTTACAGGAAGTGTATGTATTCAAGGTTTAACCTTGTACATACTTGATAATCAAATTAAAACAAGGTAAAACATTGCTACAAAATAAAATTCAACTCTTGTGTTTATCTTTGTATCATGATAAAAATCGCTAATCCTGCGTATGATGTTGTATTCAAGTAT
>JANWVE010000215.1 GCA_025057675.1 Bacteroidia bacterium | reverse complement strand
TAGCCCGTAGCACGCCGACCTTGTGGGCATGAGCGCAAGCGAAACGCCCACAAGGACACGCCCAAAAAATTAAAACTCAACTTTCGAATAAGACTTCGTATAATAAACGACAGACTCTATACTGCAAATCGTTTATCTGAGTCAGAATATAGTTTTAATAAAATAAAAAAACCCAAAGAGAAAGCAACTAAACTAGAACCACCATAACTAAAAAACGGTAGCGGAATACCAATCACAGGAGCTAATCCCAACGTCATAGCCACATTGATAGCAAAGTGAAAAAAAACAACGCCTATGTACGCATATCCATAAATACGCGTGTAAGTATCTTTTGCATTCTCAGCCATGTAAATACACCGCAAAATAAATCCTGTGTAGAGCAAAAAAAACACAAACATGCCCCTAAAACCCTGCTCCTCTCCTATAGTACAAAAAATAAAGTCTGTGGTCTGTTCAGGTACATACCCCCCCTTAGACTGCGTTCCTTTCAAAAATCCTTTTCCTGCCCAACCACCTGAACCTATGGCAATTTTAGATTGTATCACGTTCCAACCTGACCCTTTGGGGTCAATAGTAGGGTCTAACATAGCATAAATCCTATCTCTTTGATGAGGTTGTAGTACTCGATTAACAAATACATTAGCAGAGAATATCACTATCAAACAAGCGCAGGCTACAATAATCAGAGGTTTAATGTAAAATTTATTCATAAAAACTGACATCAACAAAGTAGGTGCTACAATCCAAAAAAATAACCACTCCAAAGGTAAAACTAAGGCTAAAATACATAAAAATGCTCCTAAAATAGGAATAATAACAAACAAAGGCGATAAACCTTCTCTGAATGCGGCTATAACAAAAGTTGTAAATACTAATGCAGAACCTGTATCATTCTGCACTAGTACTAATAGCATGGGCAAGGTAATAATTACGGTTACAAAAAACTGATCTTCACGATTTCTAAAATTAAAGTTAGTATGACTCATGTACCTTGCCAAGGTTAAGCAAACTGCTAATTTAGCAAACTCTGTAGGCTGAATTTTAATGCTACTGGTGATTTTTATCCAACTTCTTGCTCCGTTAATACTGGGCGCAAAAAGTAAAGTTAAAAGCAGGGCAAATATCATAACTGCATATACTAAATATGCATACTTATTGTAATACCAACTAGGATTAACCAAAATAAAAAGTCCTAAAATTAAACATATAATAATCCAGTAAAACTGTTTGCCCGCTTCAAATTTTGTATTTATCATCTCCTGCCACGTAATACTATCAGTAATAGTACCTATTTTATGCTCTGCGGAGTATATAGAGAACCATCCACTTATCAAAAGCAAAAAGTATAAAACTAGGCTCAGTATATCTATTTTGCCAAAAAGACCCTCTCCCCTATTATTTTGATACATCAAATTGTTCATCTGACCTGTAATATCATTCCAATTTTAAGTATGGTTTTAGTAGTAATATTATTGAGTTCACACAGTTTTTCAATAGTAGTTCCATATTTTTTGGCTATACTCCATAAGTTATCTCCTTGTGTTACGGTATGAGTGAGCGTTGTAGTTTTAGGAAAACCTCGTGGCATCATGCTTACTGTAGCAGTTTTATCTTGATTTATAGTAGTATTAGGGTGGATGTTCCCATTTATCCGTTGATTTTGAGTATTGATATCAGAGTAAGATGTTATAGATTTAGTATCTGTATTAAGTGCTGTATTGCTGTTATAGATAATTAGTTTTTGCCCAGGATGAATGAGAGTACCTGATAAATTATTCCATGACTGTATTGCAAATACCGTTGTACCAAATTTACGAGCAATAGATCCCAGTACATCACCTGGTTGTACGATGTATGTAGTTTGGTTACCACTATTTATGTTAATATGGTTAGTAGCATAATACGTTTCTTGAGGTGCAACTTGCTTTTTATTTTCTACTTCTATAATTAGCTTTTGAAGGCTATCTTTGATTGTGTAAAAGTATTCTTCTCCCTTCTTATAAACTTGATAGGAGTTTAACAGACCTTGTGCCATTAAAGCACCTCTTAACCCATACCCTTGTGGGGTTAAATGTATTCTATCCCAGCCGAATAAACCTTCTTTTTGCCATTTAGGTACGGCATATCTACCTCCGCTGATGGCATAATTATCCCAAAAACCACAATTATTGTCAAAAGCTACTTGTTTAGTTACATCGCGAGCGTCTTTACCCCAATTTTTATTGTAATACCTTCGGTAGTAAAATTCATGGGGAGAAGAAAGTAAAATACTAGCATTTGGACACCATTGATGAATATTTTTTACAATTTTTGTCAATCTTTCAGTGTAGCTTTCCTTATGAACTCCCCTGCCATAGTATTCGTTTCCGCCCATGTCTATGATAACTAAGTCAGGGTTCATTTCTTTAATTTGATCTTCCATTAAATTTTGTCGCAAAATAGCCTCAAATGGAGCACCGTTAATTCCTACGGCATGATATAAAATTCCATTTTCTTTTTCTAGTTCAAAACTTAGCCCGTAGAGTTCAAAAAATTTAGATGTTTCAATTTTTGTGCTGTCTTTCAACTTTCTAAACACTCGTTCCATGGACAAGGTAAGTGTTTTTGTTCCTCTCGGCACTCTGAAACTAATATAAGGCAAATTGGATACGGTATCGGCTACACAATTGAGAATGAAAGAAGCACTATCATTTGTAGTAATTTTGAGGTTAAAAGTATTAGGTGAACGTTTGTAATATAGTTTAACCAAATCAAAGTCGGCTCTGGATACTTCGTTTCTGAAACCTATTTTAATGGATGCTGTGGGGTCTGATGTATGTGCTGTAACTCCTGTTATTCCGATATCAAATTTTCGTTCTCTGCGCCCATTAAAATCACCTTCCCATTTTCCTGTTATTTCTGAGTAGTGGGTAAAAGAGTTATGTGTGCCTGCGGCACGGTATGGAAATATCATACCTCGCCCTGCGTAGCCAAATTCTTTTTGTAAGATATTCCGTAAGTTATATGAATAGCCATCGGGTTGCATGTGGGAGTCCCCAATATGAACGATAGTAACTTTTTTATATTTAGATTGACTGAGTGCGTCATAAAATTTTTTCATTGCTTCGTGGTTAGGCTGCTGAATAAAATTGATACCATATTCAATAAAATCATACTTTTTTGTGATAATCCCCGTGTATTCGGCAGTATAAGTAGTATCTAAATGATTATACTGCAAGGCTTCATTAAATTTTGTTGTATCCTGCTGCGTAGTCTGACAAAACAAATGTAAGATTATCCCAAAAGTGGTTAAAATCGAAGGTATTATACGCATATTTAATTATGCAATTGATAGCAAAACTACTAAAATTATTTCATATATTCTCTCTGGTAGATTATCTTACTTTTTTGGGCGTGTCCCTCGCTGATGCTCGGGTCGGCGTGCTGCGGGCTACGCTATCGCTTCGGTGCTACGCTAACGC
>JANWVE010000214.1 GCA_025057675.1 Bacteroidia bacterium | reverse complement strand
GAGCAAGAGTGAAGGAGTGGGCGGGGGGCTTCGCACCGTGCTGACGCACGCCCTCCGCATGCCTCACGCAAGCGGCATGTTGACTAAGTCCACCTATTCAAAAGTTAACCTTGTAAGTACCTGAAAATGAATATTAAACAAAATAAAACCGAATTTTAACCTTGCAAATCATTGATAATCAGCTCAAAATAAGGTAAAATTTGAATATTCAGGGTTAAAAGGTTATCAAAAGTGCATGTATTTAAGGTTTAACTTTGTACGTGCTTGAAAATGAATGTGAAACAAGGTAAAGCGAACGTAGTCAAAACAAAGTAAAGAGCTTTAATCTTGTAAGTATTTGATAATCAACATCAAACAAGGTAAAGCAAGAATATGTATAAAAATGAGGTAAAACATCAAAATACGATTTGCGTGAGGCATGCGGAGGGTGCGTCAGCAGTGCGTAGCACCGAAGCGTTAGCGCAGCCCGCAGCACGCCGACCCGAGCGCAGCGAGGGACACGCCCCAAAAATAAAACCTAATTTTCTAATTCTGACTTCTAATTCTCGTCATCTCGTTATCTGTTCTAATCTACGAAAAACAAATTGCTTACTTTTCTTATTGTACGTTACTATACAAGTAATGTAACTAAGAGTAGCATACAGTAATGTAAGATTTTTGAA
Source organism: Bacteroidia bacterium (assembly GCA_025057675.1). Taxonomy (GTDB): domain Bacteria; phylum Bacteroidota; class Bacteroidia; order JANWVE01; family JANWVE01; genus JANWVE01. The sequence continues at coordinate 2,820 of JANWVE010000214.1, read as the reverse complement.
GTTAATAAGTTATTGTATATATTTGTGGCGCTTACTAAAAAAATTATGAGACTACTTCTTTTAATATTCCCTGTTCTATTTTTATCTTCTAATCTTTATCCTCAATCAGTTAATCGCGCTATTCGTAAAGCAGAACATTCTCATTTTAAGGGAAATGAAGACGAAGCACAGAAAATATTTAGTAAAGTGGTTAGAGAAAACCCTAATTCTGCTAAGGCGAGTTACTGGTACGGCAGGTACATTATAGAAAATAGATTTTCTACACACAAAGACTCTGCTTACATATATATAGAAAAAGCACAATCCTTATTAAATGGTAAAAAACCTACCTCTTTGGATAAGCATTTCTACTTGTATCTTGGTAAAGCCTACCAATATGCATACAAATTTGATAAAGCTATTGAAGCCTATAATCAAGTTCTACAAGAGAAACACAGATTATACCCTCATGTCAAACAAGAAGCCGAATTGGGTAAAGCACAATGTGAAGTAGCCAAAGATTTAAAAACAAGATCGGATACTAACAAGTATGACATCTTTAACTTAGGCGACAAGGTAAATTCGTACGGCGCAGACTATGTACCCATACCTGTACCTGGGGGTACAACTCTCATTTTTACCTCTCGTAAGCCTGGAAATTTAGGTAAAAGAAGAGGAGAAGAGAATGAATTTTCAGAAGATGTTCACATAGCAGAGCGAAGAAGTGCAGCTATCCCGTACGAATGGAAAGACGAATCTTATAGAGTAGAAATGCCTAAAATCAATCGTTCTAATCATGAAGCAGTAGTAAGTATTTCTCACGATGGTAAAAAGATATATTTTTATCATGATAGAGAAGACGGAAATCAAGGAAATTTATATGAAGCAGACGTCATAATTGAACCAAATGGTAAAGTATCTTGGAGTGAGCTTAGACCGCTTAAAGAAATCAATACTAAAAGTCGCGAACCTAGTTTATGTGTTACCCCTGATAATAACGTTATCTTTTTCTCTTCTGATAGGGAAGGTACAAAAGGAGGATTAGACCTTTGGTATATCAAAAAAGAAAATGGAAAGTGGAGTACCCCTGTAAATTGTGAAAAACTTAACACCGAGTATGATGAAGATGCCCCCTACGTAACTTATGACGGCAAATATCTCTACTTTAGCGCAAGGGGCAAACGTTCGATAGGAGGGTTTGACATATTCAAAGTAAGCTTTGATGTTTCTACCATGACCTTTGGAGAAGTACAAAACGTTGGATTTCCACTCAATTCTGTGGGAGATGATATCTATATATTCACTGAAGTAGGCGACACATCAGGTTATTTTACTTCATCTAGGGATAGAGGCATAGGAGAAAAAGATAATTATTATTTTCAACCTAAGAGACTTAAACCTAAAAAAGAAGAACAAATTGCAAAAGTATATGAACAATTCGGATCTTTACGTGGAGTGGTAATAGATGAAGACACGGGCGACCCTATCGCTAACTCCACAGTTAAAATAGAAGGAACTCCTTTTATGGCTACCACAGATAAAGAAGGTAGATACGAAATTTTAGACATACCTCCTGGAAATTATCAGGTTAGCTATCACTCAGAAGGATATCAAGGTAAAAAAATAGATATACTCATGCCCGAAGGACAAGATGTATTTATGAAAAATGAAATGCCTTTTGATGTCCGTATGAAAATTAACGATGATGTGGTAGCTAATATGGCACTAAAACGCTTACAGCAAGGTCAGAGTTTGGTTGATGTTGCCGCTAATTTACGCACGGAAGCAGACAAAGTAAGAGATATTTTAATGCGCAAGTACCCTCAAATGTTTAAAGATAATACCAATAATTTTGACATATCTCTTGCATCAATCAGCAAACAAGATTTAGAATATATTCAGCGGGTATACTTTAACTTTCATTTTGATAAAACCATAGTAGTTAGAGGTTTGCAAGTTAAGTTAGATAGCATAGTACAAATCATGAATAAATATCCTAATCTCAAATTATTAGTCTATGGACATTGCGACACCATTGGTACTCATGAATATAACATGGATTTAGGAATGCGAAGAGCAAACAGAATTATCAACTACTTGAAAGAGAAGGGTATTTCGGAAAATCGTATGACACCGATTAGCTTCGGATTTACTAAACCCATCAAATCTAATAAAACTCAAGCAGGTAGGGATGCTAATAGAAGGGTAGACTTTGGGTATGATAATGGTACGCTAAAACGCACTCTAACTATTGTGCGCCCACTTACAGATGCTATCAATAAAACCCTTGACTCATTGGCTTTACGTATGAAAGTATTCACTAATAGTACAATTGAAATCAAGGTACATTTAGAAAAGAACCCGAATTATCCCAGCAATCAAATTATGGAAATGTCTCAAAAACGTGCTCAAGCTTTGAAAGATATACTTATCCAAAAAGGAATAGAAAGCAGTCGCATTAACAGTTACGGATTGGGAGATACACAACCTATAGATACTTCAAATACTCCCAGCTCGAATTATAAAAACCGCAGAGTGGAATTCATACTTACTAACCTAATTGAGGAAAAGGGAGTAAGGTATTAAAACGAATTTTTATCTGTTCGGATTAGTGGAGAAAGTTTGTTACATTTGGGCGTGTCCCTCGCTGCGCTCGGGTCGGCGTGCTACGGGCTGACGGTGCTGCGCCCCACCCGCCCACCCCCTGGGTAAGAGTGAGCGTGTGGGCGGGGGCTTCGCACCAAGCCTGACGGCTTGCCCTCCGCATGCCTCACGCACGCAGCCAGTACGCTAATCCCACTTATTCAAACTGTAACCTTGTAAGTAACTCAATATCAACAT
>JANWVE010000213.1 GCA_025057675.1 Bacteroidia bacterium | reverse complement strand
ATCCCATAGCTGCTTTTTTACATACCAGGTAATTGGAAATTCATACAGGTATCCATTTCTGTTTGCAATGTATGACCGAGTTTGATGCCCCGAGCCTACAATGTAGTCTACTTTCTCTATATGTTTGTGAATGGTATCTTTACCTTGTACACGATATTCCATAATATACAAAGTGTCTTTTCTGTAAAAAGGTCTGTACCAAAGATTTTTATGCTTATCGAAAACGATACTGTTTTTGTCAAACCGTTCTATTTTAGGTTGTTGAGAGGGCAAGTACCAGGACCTGCCCATGCCTGTGTGTATGTAGCTTTTGTAAATATCTTCATGGCAAGATATACAAGTGCCTGTTCCTACATATTTTGCTTGTACAGTATCTGTTGAAAGTTGAGCATCTTTATGCTTGTTTACTCTTTGGCAAGAAAATAACACAGCCCACAAAAATACACTTGAGGTAAAAATAAATACATAGTATCCTCTATTCATCAGACTTTACTTTTACGTTTAATTTCGTATTCTTTTCGCTTGATATCGTTATGAAAAATAATGTTAATCAAATCGGCGAAATATAGCTTGACGCGAATGGAATAGGTAGGGCGAGTAAGGTCATCTGCAATGTCATTTGGGCGCGAGCCTAATCTAACATAACGATAACCTACTCCTCCGCCTAATCCAATAAACGAAAACAGTTTATAGTAGCCTACGGTTCCTACGTTAATCACCTGCGCGGGAAGCATACGTGTAACTCCTGTACTGCGATTACTTGTGTTTATAGTGCTTACTCCTCCAATACCTACCTCAAAAGGAAAGTAAAGTTCCCAATGTGCTGTGTTGAGTAATATGTAGTGATATTCCATAGAGTAGTATCGAAAGTTTCGTACTGTAATCAAAGTATCTATGCCGTTCTGAGAACTAACATCGGTAAATTGAGAGTTTTTGGAAAGGGTGTAATATCCCATACCCAACCGGGACCTCGGTCCTATTTGAATAGTAGTCAGAAAGCCGTTGAATCGTACAGTTTTATCTCCAATGAAACTATTTTTGTTGTCAAAACCTATGTTAAACTTAGGCTTAAACGAAGCCTCTTCCGTTTGACTGTATCCTGACATAATCACCATCCATGCTATAAAAAACCATAATACTTTGTTTTGTGCCACTGTCATTGAGATTGTAAATTTACAGTATTATCACATTCGTTTGTTCAATCATTCAAACAAAAGGTCATTACAGCTTGCATAGAAACTGTTTTTTTGTAAAATTTGTATCTAAAATAAAAGGTATGTTCGTTTATGAATACTTATTCTAATCCGTACATTCAAGAAATTGACAAAGAAAGTATTACAAATAACGACAAACAAGCAAGACTGATCGTGTACAACGATGATATCAACACATTTGACTACGTAGAGCAGTGCCTAATGAATATTTGCCATCATACTCCTGAACAAGCACAACAATGTTCTCATCTAATACACTGGCGAGGAAGTTGCTGTGTAAAACAAGGAGAATACTCTATTATGCAAGACATGGCAGAAAAATTAAAGCGTTGTGGATTGAGGGCATCGGTCCGCTAAATAAAAGGTCGCAGAAGTTACAGTATTTATTTGATTTAGCACAGAAAAAATATAAAATGTCATAAACAGAAGTCTAAAAGTATTTACTAAACGTTTCAAAGCAAGAGTTCATTGTACGTAGACTTTCTGGAAGCAATTTTATTTTTTGTTTTTTTGGGCGTGTCCCTCGCTGCGCTCGGGTCGGCGTGCTGCGGGCTGCGCTATCGCTTCGGTGCTTTGCTACGCTGCGCACTGCTCACGCACCCTCCGCATGCCTCACGCAAGAACGCTGCAAGTATGCCAATTCTACCTACTCAAAATTTAACCTTGTAACTATCTGATAATCAAGCTTAAACAAGATAAAGGCATATTTTAATCTTGTAAATTATTGAGAGTCAATTGAAAGTAAGGTAAAGCAAGTACACGCACAAAAACAGGCTAAAAAGTCAAAATACAGTTTGCGTGAGGGCTATGAAGCATGCCGTCAGGCAGTGCGAAGCACCGAGCGTTAGCGTAGTGCGCAATAGCCCGACCCGAGCGCAGCGAGGGACACGCCCAAAAATGAACCTATCCAACAAACTATTACCCATGAAACTTTATTTTTATCTTGTTTTCCGAATGAGTAAGCAAGCGACGAATGTTACTCCTGTGAGTATATAACACAAATAAAAATATCCCAAAACCTGATACTACAAACCAAGTATCATAATCGTATCCTGCAAAGTGATTGAATAAAAGTGTAATGATAGGATAAAAAAATACAGCACAAATAGAACTCAAAGAAACAAATTTTGAAATCCACAAAACAATAAAAAATACTACTAAACATAATAAAGCAATTTGCCAGTTTATAGTCAGCATAACACCTAACAAGGTATTTATACCCTTTCCACCTCTAAATTGTGCTAAAATCGGAAATACGTGTCCTACTACTGCGCTTATGCCTAAGGTCATTTGTAGTGGTAAAAGTGGATATGTTACATCATTGAGAAAAGAAGGTAAAGTATTTTTATCCACGCAATAAGACAAACTTATCGCTATTACTCCTTTGAGAATATCAATGATTTGGACTGCAATACCCGCTTTAACTCCCAATACTCTAAAAGCGTTCGTACTTCCTGAATTTCCCGAACCTTTAGTGCGAATGTCTATCCCATACAAGGCTTTACCTATCCATACGGCAGTAGGGATAGAACCAATTAAGTAGGCTAAAAAAATTAAGCTCAAAACTAATATCATAGTAATAAATGGTTTATAGAATTTTACTTACCTCTCTGTTAATAAACTCCTGGGCTACTCTGCTGGGGTAGATATTTTCCTCTGCTGAAAGTTCAAATATTGCCTTAGCAAAATCAATGTTTGTGCTGTTTTCATCCATGCGGCTCAGTACCCGATGATGTAAAGTTAAAGTCTGTTCTTTTGCCATAATGACATTTGCCCATGCTTCTATGCTCATGTATATCTGCTGTGAGCATATATGTTCAAATTCGGTACGTATCTCTTCCACCAAGTTGCGATGTAGTATAATAGCAGGTATAGTACCCATATTACTATGTCGGGGTACGCTGCTTTCGGGGGATATGCGTTGTAAAAAAATAGATGCTCTTTCGTAAGCAGCCATCTTGAGCGGTAGTGTTTGAGATTGAGCCTCTAATTTAACTCTTAATCTCTCTCTTTCTAACTGTTGATGTAAAAAACTCCTGACTAACACATAAACTCCTATAAATACAACGAGAGAGGGTATCGTGTAACGTAGTATTTCTAGTACAACTTGCATAAACTGCAAAATTACAGATATTTTGATACAAAGTCTGTTTTCTTTTTACAAAAGCTAAGTGCATGGATAAATAAGTAAAATTTTTATGTTTTTGGGCGTGTCCCTCGCTGCGCTCGGGTCGGCGTGCTACGGGCTGACGGTGCTACGCCCCACCCGCCCACCCCC
>JANWVE010000212.1 GCA_025057675.1 Bacteroidia bacterium | reverse complement strand
TAGCGCAGCGAAGCACCGAAGCGATAGCGTAGCCCGTAGCACGCCGACCCGAGCGCAGCGAAGGGACACGCCCAAAATAAAAAACTCTCAACTCAAAAGAGTAGCTTAATCACAGTGAAAACAATAGAGTTACAAGAACTATTGAGTAAAATAAACGTTTTTTACTCTATCACAATTACATGTGAATCACCTCACCGTAAGCATCGGCAGTAGCTTCCATGATGGCTTCGGATAGCGTAGGGTGCGGATGTACAGACTTAATAATCTCATGCCCCGTAGTCTCTAACTTACGAGCAACTACTGCTTCTGCAATCATATCTGTAACCCCTTCACCTATCATGTGACAACCTAACCACTCTCCATATTTAGCATCAAACACCACTTTTACTAAACCATCGCTCTTTCCTGATGCCTTCGCCTTTCCTGACGCTGTAAAAGGAAACTTGCCTACTTTAACCTCATAACCTAATTCTTTGGCTTTCTTCTCTGTTAAACCTACACTGGCCACTTGTGGCGTGCAGTACGTACAGCCTGGTATATTACCATAATCCAAAGGCTCTACGTGCAGTCCTTTAATTTTTTCTACACAAATAATACCCTCAGCACTAGCCACGTGCGCTAACCAAGGTCCCGTACCATTAACATCCCCTATGGCATAAATCCCTGGCACCTTAGTTTGATACCATTGGTCTACCTCAATCCAACCTGCTTTATTGGTTGTAACGCCAACATTTTCTAAACCTAGTCCGTCTGTATTAGGGGCAACGCCTACCGCAGAGAGGAGTACATCGGCTTCAATAGTTTCCACGCCTGAGGGAGTTTTGATGTATGCTTTAACCCCATTAGGAGTGTGTTCCACTTTTTCTACCAAACTCTCTGTTTTAATATCCATTCCATTTTTTCGGTAGATGCGTTCTAATGTCCGAGAAATCTCTTCATCTTCTACGGGCAGGATATTTTTTTGGAGTTCAATTAGAACTACTTGCGTGCCAATACTATGATAGAAATAAGCAAATTCTACTCCTATAGCTCCTGCACCTACAATAATCATTTTTTTAGGTTGGGCAGGAAGCATCATAGCCTCAGTAGAGGAGATAATTTTTTTACCATCAATAGGCATGGAAGGAAGTGAGCGAGGTTTGGCACCAGTAGCAATGATGATATGCGGAGCGGCATATACAGTTACCTTTCCCGTATCGTCTTTTACACTTATAGTTTTGTCCTTATTAAAGGTAGCCATGCCTTTAATTACGGTGATTTTATTTTTCTTCATTAGGAATTCTATGCCTTTACTCATACCTTCGGCTACATCTCGGCTGCGTTTTATCATGCCTGCAAAATTAGCTTTGGCGTCTATGACATCAATTCCGTAATCTTTTGCATGGGTGATATATTGAAACACATCAGCACTTTTTAGTAAAGCTTTGGTAGGAATGCAGCCTACGTTTAAGCATACTCCTCCAAGTTTATTTTTTTCAACAAGGGCCACAGAGAAGCCTAGCTGGGCAGCACGGATAGCGGCAACATAACCTCCTGGTCCCGCGCCAATAACAATAATATCAAACTTACTCATACTTTGTTTAATTGGACAAAATTAAGAAAATATTACACTAAGCAAGTTTTTGACTATATTTTGTTTTACGATAGTGGATATGAAGAAGGATTTCTTTGAGTTAGTTTATCAGGTAGTGAGGTGTATTCCCAAGGGTAGGGTAACCTCGTACAGTGCTATTAGTGAGTATCTTACAGGGTCCAAGCGAAGCGCTCGCATGGTCGGATGGGCTATGAATAACTCACATAATGTACATCCTTATGTACCTGCGCATCGTGTAGTTAATCATCAGGGGTTGCTTACAGGATTTAGACATTTTGCTACGCCTACTCAAATGCAAGAGCTTTTAGAAGCAGAGGGGATTCCGATAAAAGACAAGCAGGTTCAAAATTTTGAAAAATACTTTTGGCACCCCAATCAATTATCAGAATAAAGTTCAAGATATTGATAATCACAACGTAATAAGGTTAAAACTTTCCTTGAATACAGCCAACTCTTGGTTAAAGTATACATGCTTAACTTTGCGCCGTATTTGAACATATCTATTCCCAATCAATTTTATTAGATCGTATGTCTTTTCTCAAACCTCGTACAGAAATTACTTATCGGCATATATTATCTATTGCTTTACCTATCATAACAGGACACTTGGCAGTAAGTCTGTTATTTATTACGGATACTATGTTTTTAAGCCGTTTGAGTGAGTTAGCTTTGGAAGCATCAGGCATGGGCGGACTAATTTACTTTATGTTATTATACCCTTTTTCAGCCATAGGAATAGGAGCGCAAATACTCATCTCTCGCCGCATAGGTGATACAAATTATGATGATATACCTCGTATATTCAAAAGTGCTTTGTTATTACTTATTTTGATAAGCGTAATGATGACTTTTGTAATTATATTTTTTAGCAAATATGGGTTGAACTATTGTTTTCGGTCAGTGGCAGTCGTGAAAGGTATTGAAGAATTTTTACATTATCGAGTGTATGGATTTACATTTGCATTACTCTCCTCATTATACAGAGGTGTATTCACGGCAATAGAGCGGACTAAAGTCATTATGGTTTCCACTATGGCATCCGTGCTACTGAACGTAATTCTGAATTATATTTTGATTTTTGGACATTGCGGTTTTGCTCAAATGGGCATTGGAGGAGCAGCTTTGGCTTCTTCTATTGCAGATTTTATAGGTTTTTTGATATTGTTTTGGAATGCATACTTTTCTAAATTACTTAACTCCATGCGAATACACCAAGGTAAAATTTTAGATACTTCTCAGATTTTCAAAGTTTTAACGATTTCTGCACCGATTATGATTAAATTTTTTATTGGCATTGTATCTTTTGCAGTAGCTTTTACTTTTGTAGAAAAAATTAGTGAAAGAGAATTAGCCATTGCACAGGTAATACGTTCGGTGTACATTGTGTTTATGGTACCTATATGGGGATTAAATGCTGCTGTTAATACTTTGGTTAGTCATGTTATAGGGCAGGGTAAGACACAGGAAGCAAAGCAAGTTATGCATAAGGTACTGCATTTAAGCATAGGGATTACAGTATTTACCTTGATAGGGCATATTTTCTTTCCCGAGGCACTTTTATCTGTTTTTGTACAAAATAATCCTGATTTAGTGAGTGCTTCGGTTGGTTCTTTTCAAATTATGATTTTTGTGCAGTTAAGTTTTGCTGTAGCATATATTTATACGGGTGCATTAGAAGGTGCAGGAGATGTTAAATTTATTATGTTCATGGAGATAGTATTATGTGTGATATATATTGTTCTTACGTACGGTTTAGTATTTTATGCACATTTAGGTGCCATTACTGTATGGATTGGTGAGCTTTGCTATTGGGTATGGGTTTGGTTGTGTGCGGAGTGGCGCATGAAAAGCACAAAATGGATAAATGCAAGTTTATAGTTAGATTATTTTTTGGGCGTGCCCTTGTGGGCTTTTGCCCAC
>JANWVE010000211.1 GCA_025057675.1 Bacteroidia bacterium | reverse complement strand
ACAGGACTAGGCATAAAACAAGGTAAATCATCAAAATGCTGCTTGCGTGAGGCATGCGGAGGGTGCGTAAGCAGTGCAGAGCGTTAGCGTAGCACCGAAGCGTCAGCGTAGCCCGTAGCACGCCGACCCGAGCGCAGCGAGGGACACGCCCAAAAAATAAAATAATAAGCCAGATTTAATACCTTAAAAATTAAAATTCCATGTAATAGATGGCACCCAAGTAAATAAATAAATTTTTTCAGCTTTCATCAGTCCAGGGTTATCTTTATCCTCATAAAAGTTGTAGGCAAATACATTCTTACGTCCATACGCGTTAAATAGTCCAAAATTGAAATCATAATACCAGTTTTTTCTTTCTTTTTGTGGTTTCCAAGTAACAGAAAGGTCTAAACGATGATAATCAGGCATGCGATAGCTATTTCGTTCTGCAATGAGAGCAATTACATTTCCTTCTAAATAATACTTTCCCGAAGGTAAAGTAACAGCATTCCCCGTATAATAAGTAAATACCGCAGATGCAAGCCATTGCTTATTAAACTCATAATTACAAACAATAGAAATATTATGTCTTCTATCATTTTTAGCAGGGTATATCTTGCCATTATTTATCACTTGCAAAGGTCTATCAAAGCGGCGCTGCGTTTTAGACCATGTATAGCTTACCCAACCTGTGAACTTACCTGTGTTTTTACGTACAAAAAGCTCTACTCCGTAAGACCAACCCCTCCCTTGATATACCTCTTGTTCTATGTACGGATTAAGAAAAGTATTAGAATTATCTTTGAAATCTACTTGATTTTGCATGTCCTTGTAATAAATCTCTGTGGAAGTTTCTATTTGATTATCTAAAAAGTTTCTGAAATAACCTGCGGCATATTGGTCTGCTATCTGAGGCGTAATATACTTTGTACTGGGTAACCATATATCAGTAGGTAGTGATGCCGTGGCGTTAGAAGCTAAGTGAATATACTGTCTTGTGCGTGCGTAAGAAGCTTTAATAGAACTCTTATCATTTAAGATATAGCGCAGAGATGTGCGGGGTTCAAAACCACCATAATACTTAATGGATTTACCTCGTGCATAATTTACTGTATCTACGGGGCGCTCATAGGTTTTGTCAGGAAATATAAAAACTTGACCTGGTCCTACAATATCAAAACCTGAATACCGAATACCATACTGAATTGATAACCGATTAGTAACCGTAAACTCGTCGTTGATATAAATACCCAATTCTCGTGCATAGCTGCGGGGTAGTTTGAAATCATCTAAAAAAGATTCTTGTTCATTTTTTATCTCTCCATTGAGAAATGTGTAATATATCCCCTGCACTCCAAATTTAATCTTGTGCTGATTATTCAAAAAATAGTCATAATCTACTTTTACGTTCGCATTCCGAATACCCGAACTGTATCTGAACTTCTGCCCCGTGAATTGACTACCAAAGCCATAGAAAAAGTCGCTGTAAATTAGACTAACATTAGAGAACAATTTACCATTGTAAATATGATTCCACCGTAAGGTAGCGGTACTATTTCCCCAGAATTGGGAGAAAAGGCGAGTAAAATTAAATATATCTCGTCCAAAATACCCTGATAAGAATATTCTATCTTTTTGAGAGATTTCGTAATTAGCTTTAAGATTGGCGTCATAAAAATACAGTTGATTATCTCTTAAATTTCGGTTACGTGAAAATTTCAAAAATACATCCGCATAAGACCTACGTGCAGACACAATAAATGAACCTTTTTCTTTTTTAATAGGTCCTTCTACGGTGGCTCGAGAGGCTAATAGTCCTATTCCGCCTTTTACACTATATTTTTTGTTATTTCCTTCGTTCATTCTGATATCCACTACGGAGGATAAGCGCCCACCATACTGTGCGGGCATTCCTCCTTTAATTAGGTTCATATCTTTGATAGCATCAGCATTAAACACAGAAAAAAAACCTAATAAGTGGGAAGCATTGAACACTACAGCTTCATCTAACAAAACAAGATTTTGGTCAACGTTACCCCCACGCACAAAAAAACCTGATAAACCTTCTCCTGCGGTCTGTATCCCAGGTAAAAGTTGTATCACCTTGATAATATCCACTTCTCCCAAAAGTGTAGGCATAGTTTTGACTTGACTAATATCCAAACGGATATTACTCATTTCAGTGCTTTTGACGTTTTCATCCCCTTTGATATCGGTAACTACTACTTCGTTAGTTTGTATGCCTTCTTGGATAAGGTCAATGTTAAGCGTCATATTGTTTTGAACTTCTATCTCTTTCTCCACCGTTTGATACCCTATAAGTCTAAATACTAAGACATGTTTACCCTTAGTCAGGCGGATGGAATAAAAACCATATTCATTAGAGGTTAAACCTTCTTGTGTGTTTTTTTCTATTATGGTAACGCCTATTAACATTTCCCCTGTGGAAGCATCTTTAATTTTTCCGCTAACGGTGAATCTTTCCTGTCCGTATATCGCATAAGATAGTAGGATAAAAACAAAAAACAATAATTTGTGTAGCATACGTAACTAATCGTTTTGCAAAAATAGTTTCTGTAATTTAGAGAGACATAAGAACATGATAAAATCAAGATGAATTTTACTAAAAATTAATTTTTGCAATGGGTTTTGTTCTGTTGGGGCTATTATGGGTTAGGTTTAGATTATGATTTTTGGGCGTGCCCTTGCTTGCGTTTCGCTGCGCTCATGCAAGCAAGGTCGGCGTGCTACGGGCTACGCTATCGCTTCGGTGCTACGCTGCGCTACGCACTGGGCTAACGCCCACCCTTCGCATGCCTCACGCAAGCTGCCTATAAACTAAGCTCAATTATTCAAACCTTAATCTTGTAAGTACTTGAAAATGAATATCAAACAAGGTAAAAATACATTTTAACTTTGTAAACCGTTGAAAATCAATCGAAAATAGAGTAAAAATTACGTATTCAAGGTTAAAACGTCATCAAAAGTCTGTCTATTCAAGGTTTAACCTTGTAAGTATTTGAAAATGAGTATAAAACAAGGTAAAAATACGTATCAAACAAGGTAAAAAACTTTAACCTTGTAAGTATTTGATAATCAATATCAAACAAGGTAAAGCAAATGTAGGTATAAAAATAAGGTAAAACATCTAAATACAGCTTGCGTGAGGGGCATGGAGCATGCCGTTAGGCAGTGCGAAGCACAGCGAAGCACCGAAGCGAAGCGCAGTGCGGAATGCCCCGACCCTTGCGTCAGCAAGGGGCACGCCCAAAAAATAAAAATATCTTTTAGACCTAATACAATCAAACAATTGTTTCCATATCTCTCACAGTTTTTGGTTTGCGCAAAGCAAACCGTTCAAAAAAATTAAAGCTTTTCTATAACTTTGCACGCATAATGTTACGCTTTTCCTCTCAAACAGGCTTTTATCAGGGCAAAGTAAGAGACATTTACAGTATAGGTGAGGACTATTTAGTCATTGTATCCACCAACCGTATCTCTGCATTTGACCACATTCTACGGCAAGAAATTCCTTACAAAGGACAAGTATTAAACCAAATTGCAGCATACTTTTTAGAACAAACCA
>JANWVE010000210.1 GCA_025057675.1 Bacteroidia bacterium | reverse complement strand
TCTGAAAAATTTTGTATCTATGAGTTTTTTTATGACCTTCTTAAAATCCTTCTTGAAAACCAAAGAAAAGAACGCAATGCTCCTGATTTAAGTATCGCAGATATAAAAACTTTGTATCATGTTCATTTTCACTACGAATATTTATTAAAATATATCTCCCAACAACCCGAAAACGGTTTTCTATTCCCCGATATTCACACCATTATACCCCCAGATATCATTCATGACACCTAAAATGTCAACCATATTGTAAAATTGGATTTTAGTTTTTTTCATTTGCTCAATCTCTTCTTTCAATTTTTCATTTTCTGCTTCCAGGTTGTCATTATCTTTTTTTAATCGTTCATTCTCCTCCTTGAGTTTTTTGTTTTCAAAATGCAAATCAAAACTTTCCCATGAACTGAAACTACAGATTTCTTTAAGTCTATTAAATAATCTTGCCATAAGTCCTTCATGTATTGTTTGCGCTACACCCGTAGGATCTTGTATTGTATAACCGTTCGCACTGCCAAGTAAGTAGTGACCGTATTTATCTAGCTTATCCCATTCAAAGTAACCCTCTGTAACAGAAATAATTTTCCATCCATTTAGGGTAGGTTGGGTTGGTACTCTACTAGAGTCATAAAAAGTAATATTGCATATTGGGTATCTATTTCCTGAACTTGACGTATGAATGCGATATTCTTCTTCTTTAACAGTAATCCATGTTCCTCGTGCTTTGCACGCCAGTTCAAGGCTGCCATATTTTTTTATATTTAGAGCTTAATCCACACCAAAAAACTTGATATACTTACTGCTAATCATGTTTTTGCAAATATATTAAAACTTTTATGTACTTTATGTCAAACTGCATAGTTTATTCTATTTAACTGCTCCAAAAAAGCACTTTCTACATCGTGGCTCATACAAGTCTTTATCTCCAATAAGTACAATGTTTTTATCCTGTTGATGTATCCTGTATGAATGATTAGCTACATTTCCACACACTGCACAAATAGCATGTACCTTAGTTACGTACTCAGCAATAGCCATTAAACTTGGCATTATGCCAAAAGGTCTGCCTTTATAGTCTTGGTCTAAACCTGCAATGATCACCCGAACACCATTATTCGCCAGGTATTGAACTGCATCAATCAAACCTGAGTCAAAAAACTGGGCTTCATCAATCCCTACTACTTGAATGCCCTGACCTAATAAAAATAGCTCCTGCGAATTTTGTATTGGCGTACAACGAATTTCATTGTCATTATGAGATACAATACTATCTACACTGTAACGATTATCTACCATAGGCTTAAATATTTCTACTTTTTGTTTAGCAATCAAGGATCTGCGAAGCCTGCGAATGAGCTCCTCTGTTTTACCTGAAAACATGCTCCCGCAGATGACTTCTATCCAACCCGAATGGTAATGAATAGGCTCTATGAACATAACTTTAACTAAAAGCTTTCTCCATATGACGTTGAATATACACAGGGTAAAAAACAAAGTTATCTACATCTAACCTCCAAAAATTGGGTTTATGCATCGCTTCAAAACCTAACTTAGGATAATGATCTTTTACCATACCGTTTTTAGCCGTTGGAATATACTCTCCTATAATATGCTTAAAACCATTGCTTTTTGCGTATTCTACAATTGTGTTAAGAACAAACTGCTCTACTCCACGTTTCAATACTCGGCAGCTCATTAGCCAGGTATCTACGAATAAGGTTAGGTTTTCTTGTTTTTCTAAAATGACGACACTGATTAAACCGTAGCTTCCAAAAGTATCCTCTAAGCAAAAATAGAATGTAGCATAATTTTTATCTTGTGCAAGGCGTTGAATATCCGCTTCTGTGTAGCGAATAGTACGTAAATTAAACTGATTAGAACGTTGTGTGATCTGGGCAATACGTGGCACATAAAAAGAATTACTAAAATCTCCCACTTCTGCGGCCATGTTCAAACTTTTGAGATACTCATCAATTGACGAATAATTTGCTTGTGCTTTTCTCCGTGTATCTTCGGTTTGATACATTTCTGTACGAGCAGTATCATCTTGAGTAAAAGATGCTGTTTCAAAAAGGTTCAAACTTTCTAAATAATTAACGTACTCTGCAGGATCGTCAGGAAGCTCAGGAACACATATTTCAGGTAGTTGTGTACGAATTAGATTGCGCTCAAAAGGGTTATCATCTAAAAAAACCATGCTATCAAAACCAATTTCTAATATACTTTGAATATAACGGATATTATCTGCTTTATTCTCCCAATTCGCAACAAAAACTGCTATATCCTTCAAGCTAAGTACCATATCAGGGTGTTTTTCAAATGGTTCTTTGGCGATAAGTTCATCATTTTTACTACATACGCATAAAATAATTCCTCTCTCTTTAAGTTTTTTAGCATAATACTGCAAGTCCGTAAAAGATTTACCAATACCTATATCGCCAATTTGTATATTTTCCAGACCATCATCCCCAATAATACCTCCCCAAAGCGTATTATCTAAATCTAAAATTAAGCATTTCCTAAATTTACCTTCTATAGCCAAAATAATATCTACTACACTTTTTGATATATAAGGTAAAAAATCTATATCATACACTTGGTTAGCCGTATAATACAAACTAGGTTTGAATACTTTTTGTTTGCCCAAATTATTATGCAAAACAGACATGTCTTGTATAAATACATTTTTATATTCCTGTGCTTTATCCATGAGCATAAAGTTTATTTTTCTCACTTGATACAACCACGAGTAAGATGTTTTATTTGCATAGTTGCCGAATACAGCATCGTCTGTTTCTATAAGGTTGCTGAAAATGATATTTGTTTTTATGTTCTGGTTAAGGGTTTGCCACCATTGTGTTGCTTTTTCAAGGTAATTGTTTGCAAATTCTACTTTTTGAGGTAGTTCTAAGCTATTAAATTTAAGTTGTTGTTTTTTAGATGCAGTGGAAATAAAAACGTAATTAGGCTCAAAGTGATACAAGTTACTTTGTGGGTTAAAAATCTCGGCATCGATAGAATCAAAATCTGCTTCGTATAAGGAAATTTTAATTTTATTTTCGTGTCCTACGGCTTTAAGCATGTCGCATAGTTTTTGAGTAGAGAAATCGCCTAACACTGCTAACTTTATCTCATGTAATGGGGGTATTTTTTGTTTTAATATCCTTTTGTACTCGGTATATGTTTTCATGGTACAATAATACAAAAACTCTTTACTTTTGTGCATGGCTTAGGTAGATATTTTGGGTTATGTAGCGGCTGCGCTGACCACTATTTCTTATCCCACAGGTTTGTAGGATATATCAAACAAAAGGCACCAAATCAATCTCTTTAACAACGTTTTTGATATTCAATAGTGGTTTGTGTGCATGGTTGTTATATGGATTTTTTCTGCGCTCTGCGCCTATTATCGTTGCGAATATGATAACATTATATAATGTCTATTTTTTTACAAAAAATAGGTATAAAGGTATAAATTAGTTATTAAGTGTTTTTTGGGCGTGTCCTTGCCCACGTCTCGCTATGCTCGTGTGGGCAAGGTCGGCGTGCTACGGGCTAACGGTGCTGCGCCCCACCCGCCCACCCCCTGGGCAAGAGTGAGCGTGTGGGCGA
>JANWVE010000020.1 GCA_025057675.1 Bacteroidia bacterium | reverse complement strand
GGTGCGTCAGCAGTGCGGAGCGCAGCGAAGCACCGAAGCGATAGCGCAGCCCGCAGCACGCCGACCCGAAGCGCAGCAAAGGGACACGCCCAAAAATAGAACTATTCTTTGAACTTGATATGTCCCGCAGAATAAATGTCTATATACAAAAAATGTAATTTTACACTCGGTTATGCTTTGGCAAAAAATAGAAATAAATATATTATATCAAGATGAACACTACATATTTATTCACAAACCCGCAGCAATAGCCTCAGTACCTGAAAGAGGTAATCCATCAGCGGCAAATGTACAAGAGTGGTTAAAACAACAGTATCCTAAGGCAAATTTATGTCATAGATTAGATAAAGAAACCAGTGGGGTTTTAGTCGCAGCTCAACATATTGACGCCCACAGAGAACTGTCTTATCTTTTTCATCAACGTTTAGTAAATAAATACTATCATGCTTTGGTCAAGGGCGTACATCACATTGATGAACCTGTGGTAATAAACCTACCCCTCAATATAAATAACCCTACCAAAGTAAAAATAGATAAACAAAACGGAGTAGAAGCTATAACTGCTATTATCAGTATAGCCCATTTCAGACACTATACCTTGTTAGAATGCAAACCTATTACAGGTAGAACCCATCAAATACGAGTACACCTGGCATACTACGGCACACCTATCATAGGAGATTATTTATATGGTGGAGAAGATATTTTTCTTTCTCAAATTAAGCGTAAGAAATACAAAATTAGTGTAGATGAGGAGGAAAGACCCCTCAACAAACGTTTTCAGTTACATGCGCAGCGGATTCGATTTGAGAATTCTTTTGGTAGTTACGAAGTTTCCGCACCCTACCCGAAAGATTTTGAAATAATTCTCAAGCAATTACAGAAGTACGATAAGTAATAAAAGGTTGATATTGATAAAGAAGATGTTAAAGTAGTGATTTTAACTGTTCTTTGCTTTATTTAGTTTTGATTTTCAAGTACTTACAAAGTTAAATCTTGCATAAGTGGACTCAGTCTATTGGCAGCTTGCGTGAGGCATGCGTAGGGTGCGTAAGCAGTGCATAGCACCGAAGCGATAGCGCAGCCCGTAGCACGCCGACCTTGTGGGCATGAGCAAAGCGAAACGCCCACAAGGACACGCCCAAAAATCTCAAAAAAAACTAAACCATTTCAAGCATATTAGATTTTGTCAATTCTAAAAACACCCCTCTGCCAAGATTAAAAAATTTTACTTTAATAATATCTCTCCTAAACAACTTAATAATTCATATCTTTGTTCATATCTTTGAGTATGACAAAGAAAATAGACCTGCCTTTTACCGAACTATACAGTGTAGAAATGCCCTTAAATAAAGTCTTTGAATTCAAACAAAAAATAAGAGCAAGACTTATTGCTACGTTAGTGATTGTATTTAGCATCATATCTTCCAGCGCCTGGACTTTGTGGCACGGACCTTTGGTAAGCTACTTCCGGTATGATGTCCTCCTTATTCCTATAATATCCTTTTTCATGAAACTCGCAGGGGCTTTTGTTTTGTACTACTTAACTAAACATAGAATTTTACTTTTAGACGTACATTCAGGTAAAATCACTACTTACTATAAGTTCTTTTTTACCCTCTTTATCAAAAATAGATTTCAAGTAAAGCAGTATACCGCAAACCCCAAAAACTTGATGCTTTCTTACTCCAGAGAAGGAAAGCTTTTTGTGTTATACCTCAAAACGATTGAAGGTTTAGACCTCGTCTTAATGAAGGACAAAAAGGAATCTAATATACAAACGATAATCAAACTACTTAGAGATACTGCTCTATCCACTGAACCTGCTTACGCAGAAATAGCATAAACAACTATGAAAACACGGTTTTTCTTCCTATACTGTAATAAGTAAAACCTAATTCCTCCATTTTAGATAAGGCGTAGATATTTCTACCGTCGAATATCAACTTGTTCTTCAAATTTTGACTGATTTGCTCAAAGTCTGGAGTACGGTAGTCGTTCCATTCGGTCAGAATAAGTAGAGCATCTGAGCCTACAAGAGCTTGATAAGGGTCTGTAAAATAAGACAGTTTATCGCCATACAGTTTTTTGATATTATTTAATGCTTCTGGGTCATGAACATTTAACTTAACCTCTTTTTGTAATAGCGCATCGATTATAGTCAGTGCGGGGGCTTCGCGGATGTCATCTGTATTTGGCTTGAAAGCAAGTCCCCACAATGTAAATTGTTTTCCTCTTATTTGATGATTAAAATGTTGTAAAACAAGATTTAAGAAGTTCTGACGCTGTTTGTCATTCACTTTCATCACAGCATCTAAAATTTGAAATTCGTACTTATGTTCTTGGGCAGTTTTGTACAGTGCTTGAACGTCTTTGGGAAAACATGAACCGCCATAACCTATACCTGGGAATATAAAACGCTTACCAATCCGAGAATCTGTGCCTATTCCTTTTCTCACGTTATCTACATCTGCACCGAGAATACTACATAAGTTTGCGATTTCATTCATAAACGAGATTTTCATTGCTAAAAAAGCATTAGCGGCGTATTTAGTGAGCTCTGCGGAGCGAATATCCATTTCTAATAATGGATTTCCTGAACGTAAAAATGGCTCATATAATTCCTGCATGATTTTGAATGCTTTTGGATTTTCTGCACCAACTACTACTCGTTCAGGTTTCATAAAGTCCTCAATGGCTACTCCTTCTTTAAGGAATTCAGGGTTAGATACTACATCAAAAGGAACTTGGGTATATTTACTAATAACTTGTTTTACCTTCTCTCCTGTACCCACAGGAACAGTGCTTTTATTGACAATAATTTTGTACTCTGTAATATGTTTTCCTATAATTTCTGCGGTTTGTAGTACGTATTTGAGGTCTGCCGATCCGTCTTCATTGGGTGGAGTGGGTAGAGCAAGGAATATTACCTTGCCGTGTTGTATGCCTTCTATGATGTTAGTAGTGAATTGAACGCGATGAGAGTCTATATTTTTTTTGAGTAAAGTTTCTAAGCCAGGTTCATAGATAGTAGGAATGCCTTTGCGTAATGTATTTACTTTGTTTTCATCTATGTCTACGCATACAACGTGATTACCTGACTCGGCAAAGCAAACACCAGTAACTAATCCCACGTAACCTGTTCCAATTACTGTAATTTTCATATTTGTGGCAAAAATAAGGTTAAGTTTTAGATATAAAAAAATTGTGCTTGCATTTAAGATGTAGGCAACAAAGATTATTTTTTTGGGCGTGTCCTTGCCCATCTCTCGCTGCGCTCGTGTGGGCAAGGTCGGCGTGCTACGGGCTGCGCTATCGCTTCGGTGCTTCGCACCGTGCTACCGCACGCCCTACGCATGCCTCACGCACGCAGCGTTTTGATGTTTTACCTTGTTTGTGTATATATCTCTGCTTTACTTTGTTTAATCTTGATTATCAAGTACCTACAAGGTTAAAAATTTTATCTTGTCTGATGTGATGTTATTTGATATTGTTTTTTGGTTATTTTCAAATACTTACAAGATTAAACCTTGAATATACAGACTTTTTATAGTCCTTTAACCTTGAATAATCAGCTTTTATCTTGTTTTGAATTGATTTTCAACGATTTACAAGGCTAAACTTTATTTTTACCTTATTTAAGATTGATTTTCAATTACTTACAAGGTTATCCTTTAAGTAAATGGGATTAGTACACTTGCAGCTTGCGTGAGGCATGCGGAGGGCAAGCCGTCAGGCTTGGTGCGAAGCCCCTCACCCACACTTTTACCCATAACCAGGGGGTGGGCGGGTGGGGCGTAGCACCGTTAGCCCGTAGCACGCCGACCCGAGCGCAGCGAGGGACACGCCCAAGAAATAAAATATTAGACTTTAACGTAAGACACTGGTAAAGAAAAAATGAATATTTATACAGAAATTGCTGCGTGCATAAACCGCTTTATTTCTGACTTAAAAAACTCTTATGAGCATAAAAATGAATATTTATTCAAATATTATAAGTTGATTATCAATGTTTTACATGTAAGAACTCAAAAGTTAATGAATAATTATACAAAAACTCTTGACTTTTGAATAAATTGGTACTAACTTTGTATAACTATTCATAAGAAAGGAAAAACAGAGTATGAAAAAGTACATCATTATCGTTATTGGGTTTATCCTGGGCTGCATAGGTCTCAAAGCACAAACTGTGAGTTTGAAAATGACCAAGCATGGCTATGATGGTATTACTCCTCAGAAAGTGTGGAAAGTAAGCTTCCCCGCAGAATACGATGCTATCAAATATGGGTCAGAACTAGAGATGGCTCGTAGAGATGGCAACTTATACATGGTAGAAAACGCAAATATGGGTATCTCCATCGTGTTCTTGGACAACAAGGCAGTAATATTAGACTACTCCTCCACAGGCACAGAGTACTACTTCCGCGGTATTGCAGAGTACAAAAACAATGACATCAGCACAGAGGAACTGGACTTTTGTGAAAACGCAAAAAACCCCGATTGTGAGCAAAAAACAAAAGATATCCAGAATTATGTTCAGAATGCTTACAAGTTCTATCTCAAAGAGATAGAAACACACAAACTAGCCCAAAAATAATACGACTACTTATTCAAGTCCTGACCTACTTCATAAAGAAGTAGGTTTTTTAGTTTTAGTTGTGATATAAAACGTATAGTAATAACTCGGTTTAGTACTATAAGTCCTTTGTAATAAATTACAAGATTGATACGCTAAATTCTAAAAGTATTCTTCAAAGACTCCACTAAATCTAGTTTTTCCCATGGAATTTCTACGGTAAATAACTTTCCTGTGGGGTTACCTTGAGCATCTCTGTCTACATCATAAGTGCCATCGGATTTGGGGTAGTATAAGGTTGTGATATGTGTTCTGCCCATGTGTCCATAGGCAGCGATATTTTCATATATTGGGCGGCATAAATCAAACCGTTTGATAATGTCTGCGGGTTTTAGGCTAATGTTGTTCATGATATAATCTGCGAGTTGGCTATTAGGGACTTTGCCTGTTCCATATGTATTGACGAGGATGCTTACAGGTTGTGCTATTCCGATAGCATAAGCTACTTGCACTAGGCATTCTTTGGCAAGTCCTGCTGCAACGATGTTTTTAGCGATATGTCGGGCAGCGTAGGCAGCGCTTCTATCTACTTTGGAAGGATCTTTTCCTGAAAAAGCACCTCCGCCGTGCGCTCCCTTTCCACCATAAGTATCTACGATGATTTTTCGCCCTGTTAGGCCGCTATCGCCATGAGGTCCGCCTATTTCGAAAATACCTGTCGGATTGACAAAATACTTTGTTCTTTGGTCTAATAAATGAGTAGGAATTACTGCGGGAATAAGGATTTCTTTAATGTCTTTGTGAATTTGACTCTGACTAATCCCAGGGTCATGTTGTGTACTGATTACAATCGTATCAACGCGGAGAGCTTTGTGATCATCGCTGTATTCAATAGTAACCTGACTTTTTGCATCGGGGCGAAGGTAAGTCATTACTTTGCCTTCTTTGCGGATTTGGGCTAATTTTTCTACAAGTTTATGAGCGTAGTAAAGTGGCATGGGCATATAATCTGGGGTTTCATCATTAGCGTAGCCGAACATTATACCTTGGTCGCCTGCACCTTGTTCTTTATTTTCTGTTTCGTTTACACCTAAAGCTATATCGGGGGATTGTTGATGTATGGCAGATAGAATAGCACAAGACTGTGCGTCAAACTTGTAGTCTGATTTTTTATATCCTATTTTGTCAATTACTCTACGTACAACTTCTTGCGGGTCAAAATGGGCTTTTGAAGTGATTTCCCCTGCTAGTACCACTAATCCTGTGGTTACTAAGGTTTCGCAGGCAACACGAGCTTTTTTATCTTGAGCCAAATGTGCGTCTAAAATAGCGTCAGAGATTTGGTCTGCGATTTTATCCGGATGTCCTTCTGATACCGATTCAGATGTGAACAAATATGACATACTATGGACTTTTTCAAAATTTAGTCTGCAAAACTATTATTTACTTAGTTACAAAACAAATTTTATATTAAGCCCATTTTTGCATAAATAAAAAGCTGTATGTCTAAATCAAGTTGGTTTAGATAATTTTTTGGGCGTGTCCTTGTGGGCGCTACGCTACGCGTATGCCCACAAGGTCGGCGTGCTACGGGCTAACGGTGCTACGCCCCACCCGCCCACCCCCTGGGCATGAGTTTAAGTGTGGGCGAGGGGCTTCGCACCAAGCCTCACGGCTTGCCCTTCGCATGCCTCACGCACGCAGCTAGCAAACTAAATCCACTTACAAAAATCTTAACCTTGTAAGTACCTGAAAATGAACATTAAACAAGGTAAAAATACATTTTAACTTTGTAAACCATTGAAAATGAATTAAAAACAAGGCAAAACTTGAATATACAGGGTTAAAGGGTTACAGGAAGTGTATGTATTCAAAGTTTAACCTTGTATATACCTGATAATCAAATTAAAACAAGGTAAAGCGTAAAATAAAACTCTCGTGTTTTTTCTTATTTTTGTATCATGATAAAAATCGCTAATCCTGCGTATGATGTTGTATTCAAGTATCTGATGGAAGATAACAAAATTGCCAAGTTACTTTTATCAGATTTATTGCAAGAGGAGATTATAGAGTTAGAAGTCAGACCGCAGGAGTACATAATGGATGTTATTTCCATGACCGTGTATCGGTTAGATTTTAATGCTAAAATAAAAAATGCAGATGGTACAGAAAAAGTAGTGTTAGTAGAGGTACAGAAAGCTAAATTTCCTACGGATATTTTACGGTTTAGGCGGTATTTAGGAGAACAGTACCGTGCAGAACAGAACTTAATTAAAACAGAAAAAGATGGGTTCAAAGCTTTACCGATTATTACCGTATATTTTTTAGGTTATCCATTGGCGAGCAATCCGCCGTATCCTGTAATCCGCGTACGCAGGAGCGTTACAGATAACAGCACACAAGAAGTTATTGATCTAAAAGATGAATTTATTGAGTCTTTGACGCATGATTGTGTGATTGTGCAGATACCGAAGTTGAAGGAGACACGGCGGAACGAATTAGAGATGATATTATCTTTATTTGATGAGAAGCAGTATAGGTATGAGATTAGTGTGAATGAGGAGGATTATCCCGAGCGGTATCGTGAGGTGATAAGGCGGTTGTTGAAGGCGGCTGCGTCGGAGGAGGTAAGAAAGAGTATGGAGATAGAGGATGAGATTATAGAGAGTTTTAAGATGGTAGAACGAGATAAGGAGCGATTAGCAGAAGAATTAAAGCAAGAAAAACAACGTGCAGAACAAGAAAAACAACGCGCAGAACAAGAAAAGCAACGGGCAGAGCAAAAAGAAAAAGAATTACAACAAGAAAAACAACGGGCAGAGCGAAAAGAAAAAGAGTTACAACAAGAGAAGCAACGCGCAGAGCAAGAAAAACAACGCGCAGAACAAGAAAAACAACGGGCAGAGCAAAAAGAAAAAGAATTAGAGCAAGAAAAAATCAGAATGATAAAGGAGATGCTCAAACAGGGTATGAGCAAAGAGATAATCATGCAGATCGCCAAAGTAGATGAGTTATTTTTAAGAAAGCATAAATTGATATAAACTCAGAACAGTATTCAACCTTATAAGTGAACATCAAGTAAAGTAGTTCATTTTACATCATTTACCAATAAGGTCTGCTTTAATGAGAGGTTTGTTTATCTTGCAGATTATTCAAGATGATGACTAAACAAGATAAAAAAACAAAAATGTATAACAATCAGGTAAAACATGGAAATACAGTTTGCGTGAGGGATACGGAGCATGCCGTCAGGCAGTGCGCAGCGCAGCGAAGCACCGAGCGTTAGCGTAGTGCGCAGTAGCCCGACCCGAGCGCAGCGAGGGACACGCCCAAAAAATGAAATTATTAGACTTAGATACTACAATCAGACCTCAATTTAGATTAAATTTTTCAATAGCCATCTGACTAATAGTATCCCCTATAGCCAATGATGCCGTAGCCGCAGGACTAGGCGCGTTGAGTACATGAATAGCATTATCTGTCTGCTCAAAAATAAAGTCATCAACAATAGTTCCATCAGGGTTAAGCGCCAAAGCACGTACGCCCGCACGCCCAGGATGAATCTCCTCCATAGTCAAAGAAGGAATTAAACCTTGTAAGCTTTTGAGAAAAGCTCTTTTAGACAAAGACCGCCATTGCTCTTTAATTCCATACGAAAAATGTTTAGTGGTTAATTTACGAAAACCCTTAAAGCAAAGTGCATCAAGAGTATCCCGCCAAGAGAAAGCCGTTTTTGTGTAACCCTCTCGCTTGAAAGCAAACACTGCATTAGGTCCACACTCTACTTCACCATTTATCATGCGCGTAAAATGCACTCCCAACCACGGAAACTTAGGATTAGGCACGGGATAAATAAGATTCTTTACCTTTTCTCTATTAAGTAATTCGTAATACTCACCTCTAAAACCTACAATCCGCGTAAGAGGCTTTAATCCATATAAAAGTGCTATTCTATCGCTCTCCAAGCCACCACAAGCAATAATATACTTAGCCATATAAGTGTTTTTTTCTGTAAAAACAATAGTTTTTTCTGCACTTCTTTCAAAACCTTTCACTTTTGTATGGGTTAGAATTACTCCGCCCATGGATGCAAAAATTTCCGCATATTTCTGCGCTACCAATTTATAGTCAATAATCCCAGTGCATGCAACATGTATCGCCTTTACTCCCACACAATAAGGTTCATATTCTTTAATCTGCTCGCTGCTAATTAAACTAACACCCTCAATTTCGTTCTCTATACCTCTTTGATAAATCGTTTCTAAATAAGGTATTTCACTTTCCTCTTTTGCAACAATCACTTTACCGCATACCTCATGTGGAATGTTATGTTCTTTGGCAAACTTAACTAATTCTCTACGTCCTTTTACACACAGTTTTGCTCTGTATGACCCTGGTTTGTAATAAATACCCGAATGAATTACTCCCGAATTATGCCCCGTCTGATGAAAAGCTACTTCATTTTCCTTCTCTAATACAGCAATAGTGTGTCTTTGAGGTAATTTTTTTCTAAGCTGATACGCAGTAGCTAAACCTACAATACCCCCTCCTATAATGATGATATCAAAATCCATATTTGGCAAAAATACAAGTCATTTCACAAGCAGCAAAAATCTTGTATTTTTGTTGAAATTTATGAGAAAAATAGTCTTTACGTTGTTTTTTTGTATCATATACATATTTATACATGCGCAATATGCTATCACGGAGATAGGTGTAGCTGCAGGTCCTGGGTATAATTATCCGTTACGTTTTGGTATAAAAAAAGTGAAAGGACATGTAGGGTTACAAGCAAATGTATTTTGTTCTCGGTATTTTTGTGGCAAGAAATACGGATTTCATGCTTTTGCAGGATATAGAGGTTTTTCACGCTTTACCGCAGATTTTCAAGATACGGCAATTAAAATCAATGCAGATGTACGTTTTCATTATGCAGAAGCAGGGCTATTATTCAAAATTCGCAAAGAGAAGTTTAATAGACCCCGAGAAAGTGCGTTTTTAATAGGTCCTGTGTTGGATATTCTTTTTTTAGAGCGCAATAAGGGAATTGTATCAGGGGAAGGAAGAACATTTTTATTAGGAATTATGGCTTCAGGTTGGATGAGAAGAGAATATAAACGAAAAGCCTTTTTTATTCAGCCAGGTGTGCAAGCAATGTTAGTTCCCTTTCTTAAAGGAAACGCCCAATTTGGCTTTCCTTTTGAAACAAGATGGCTAACGCTTTATCCTTTTATCAGTTTAGCTTACAGTTTCAAAACTATAAGAGGTTAAGGGTAGAGGAGTAGACATGACTCTTTTATATTAAGTCTAAAAAATAATTTTATTTTTGGGCGTGTCCCTTCGCTGCGCTTCGGGTCGGGCTACTGCGCACTACGCTCACGCTCGGTGCTACGCTGCGCTTCGCACTGCCTAACGGCATGCTCCGTATCCCTCACGCAAACGGTATTTTTATGTTTTACCTCATTTTTAGACATACATTAGCTTTACCTTGTTTAGCATTGATTATCAACTGATTACAAGGTTAAAATTTTTTACCTTATTTCAAGTGATGTTATTTTACCTTGTTTTACATTCATTTTCAAGCATATACAAGGTTAAACCTTGAATACATGGACTTTTTGCAACCCTTTAACCCTGACTCCCAAAATTTTACTTTATTTTGAATTGACTTGTTTAGTATTCATTTTCAAGTACTTACAGGGTAAAAATTTGAATAAATAGCACCTGCCGACTTGCCAAGGTTCTTGCGTGAGGCATGCGGAGGGTGCGTGAGCAGTGCGTAGCGTTAGCGAAGCACCGAAGCGATAGCGCAGCCCATAGCACGCCGACCTTGTGGGCATACGCGCAGCGTAACGCCCACAAGGACACGCCCAAAAAATTAAAACTTAACCTTTGAAAATAACTTTTTATGTAAAGAAAAAAATAGACTTAATATAGTTAGTGTAATTTTGCAGCATGAAAACTGCTTACACTATCATTCTTTTGTGTATTTCAAATACATTTATGATGTTAGCTTGGTACGGTCATCTCAAATTCAAGGAAATGAACTCACTTAGAGATATCAGTTTATGGCAATTATTCTAATTAGTTGGGGTTTAGCTTTTTTTGAGTATTGTTTTCAAGTTCCTGCTAATCGCATAGGGTACAAAGAAAATGGGGGTCCTTTTTCATTAATTGAACTCAAAGTGCTGCAAGAAGTAGTACATCTTTGTATTTTTGTAGTGTTTACCCTTTTTGCCTTTAAGAGAGAGCAGTTTACCTACAATCATTTTATTTCGTTTGCATTATTGGTTACAGCGGTTTATTTTGCTTACAAAAAGTAGCTCTTGAATGGGTTAAATACAAAGGGTATTGTTATTTTTTTGGGCGTTTCCTTGCCTGCGTTTCGCTGCGCTCGTGTGGGTAAAGGACACACCCAAATAAACATTCGCTTAACCTTGTAAATTGAACCGCACTAAAACGCAATCCCCAAACCAAAACGAAAATCTGCTTTTATCCCTTCGTAATAAGGATTTTTGATAGGAAAATTGCTGTCTTGATTAAAACGAAGGACTTGTATGTAAGTAGGTCCGTAGCTCATATCTAAATATGAATAGTATCCTAAACGCAACTGCCACCCTAACCTTAAAGAATACTGCTGTACCTCACTAATAAACTTTGGAACTTTATTTAAAGTTGCATCTTGTAATTTACCATAACGCACCTCTGCGGCTAAATACATTCCATCTAAATCGGACTCTTCCTTGCTTTCTTTGAAAGATTGTCCATAATAATAACGCAGACCTGCTAAATATTCATACCCTTGTAACCGTATTTCAGCATTGTTTATAGTTGGGTGGATGTCATCATACATTTTGTCTACTAAACCTGCTTCTGCATACACGCTAATGGGCTTAAATATTTTCTGCTCTAATCCTGCAATATACTTTCCGCCTATCATATTTGTTAAGTTGATTTTGAACATGAATGTTTCTCGCATTTTACTGCAGCCCAAGCACCACATTTCACTACCACCCCCTTTCACAGTATAACGATACCAACGCGTATGCTTGAAATCAGATTCAGAGAGGTTCTCCTCTGAATAAATAATGCTATCTTTCTGTTGTGCAAAAGCATAAACCGCACATAAATAGCATGAAATTAAGATAAATAGATGCTTATGTTTCATATACTTTTTTACTTTTTATTTTGCTGGATATTGTTTTTTTCTAATTCTTGAATACGTTTTTCTAGTTGCTTGATTTTATTTTCTAGTTCTTCTACGTATTGTTTATCTTGTTTTTGAGAATAGGATTTAGGTCTATGTTTTTCTTTGCTGTAAGGAGGTTGAGGAATGATGATAATTTCTCTTTTTCTATTGGGCTTTTTTATGATTATTCTGCGCGCATTATGCGCTAAGGTATCTATTTTAATTTTGTTTAGTTCATTTTGTATATTCATACGGAAGTACCATCGTATTCTATCCAAATCTTGTTCTAATTCTTGGATACGGCGGTCAAATTCTTTGCCATCAAAGTAAAGATAGATGTCTGTAAAAGCACGAGGATAGGTTGGTAAGTTTTCAGGAGTAATGGTAACCCTATCTCTACCACGCCATGACCATGAGAATAAACGAGGTTTAAAGTCTGATTCTTCAATAGGTTCTTCTCGGTATATGATACTATCTTGCTGCGCTAATACCGCAGATGTTTGTGAAACCGCCAAAAGCAGATAAAATAGACTGCTTACCATGAAAATGATGTTTTTTTTCATACTTTAACTCTCCTTTCTTATTCAATTTCAATATCTCCGTAGTTAGCAGTAATTTTAATAACGGGCGAACCTTGTGCGGCATTTTTAACTATTCTGTTCATTGTCCGAACAAAGTCTTTTTTAAGAGGCTCTGCAATGTCAATATCTGAAAAATTCCCAGCAATGTCAAAACCAAAGTGAGCTAAGTTCTGAACATCTTTGAACTCAATATCACTGTAATTGCTGATGATATTCATACGTTGGGTCTCTTTTATGTCAGACATTTCTATTTCACTGTAATTGGCATTGATATTAGCTTCACCGCTAAAATCTTCTATGAGTATTTCACTGTAATTAAAAGTACCTGTCAAGTGCATTTTATGAGCTTGATAAATTTTTACCTTATTGTAGCTACCAATTAGAGTAAATTTACCCGAGCAGTTTTTGGCTACAATATCACTGTAGTTTGTTTGTATATCTACTTTTTCAGCATGAAGTTGGGCTAATTTAATATCCGTATAATTACAGTCTATGTTGAGGTTTGAATTTATTTTTTCTATTTCTATCTCGCCATATTTTTGTTTGATACCAACAGTAACGGAACTAGGTACTTGCACTTCATAAATTGTTTTTAACAGAGAGGTAACTCTTTCATTAACCTTATCTCTTTGTATATCATTTTTAAGGGTTATAGTTCCTTGATTTTCTATTATTTGATAGGTTAATGCTTGTAAATCTTTTTCTGCTTTTTGTTTTGAAGTATGCTTAGCGATTAAACTAATTTTTATATGAATTTGATTATCTGTACTTGGGGAGAGAAGCAGTTTAGCTCTTTTTGTTTCAAATTGTAGATTTTGGTTATTCTGTATGGGGATAGATTTTTGAACTAACTTTGTTACTACTTGAACCTTGTTTGGCGTTGTAGTTTGCGATAAAATTGATTTTAGAGATACCACATACAGGCACAGCAGGATGATACTTTTTCGCATAGTTTTCTCGGCTAAGTCTATTATAAGGAGCAGAATGTACAAGAAAAGGTTGGAAGCAGGATTTATTTTTTTGGGCGTGTCCTTGTGGGCGTTACGCTGCGCGTATGCCCACAAGGTCGGCGTGCTGCGGGCTAACGGTGCTGCGCCCCACCCGCCCACCCCCTGGACAAGAGTAAAAGTGTGGGCGAGGGGCTTCGCACCAAGCCTGACGGCTTGCCCTCCGCATGCCTCACGCAAGCAGCTGATAAACTAAGTCCACTTGTTCAAACCTTAACTTTGTAAGTACCTGAAAATGAATATCAAACAAGGTAAAAATACTTTTTAATCTCGTAACTCATTGAAAATGAATTGAAAATAAAGTAAAATCTCAATATTCAGGGTTAAAGAGTTGTATAAAGTCCATCTATTCAAGGTTTAACCTTGTATGTACTTGAAAATGAATACATAACAAGATAAAACAAACATATTCAAAACAAGGTAAAAAATTTTAACTTTGTAAGTGTTTGATAATCAAAATAGAAAAAGGTAAAGCAAAGGTACATATAAAAATCAGGTAAAACATCTCAAAGCTGCTGCGTGAGGCATGCGGAGGGTGGGCGTTAGCCCAGTGCGTAGCGCAGCGAAGCACCGAAGCGATAGCGCAGCCCGCAGCACGCCGACCCGAAGCGCAGCGAAGGGACACGCCCAAAAAAGTAAAATTATTTTTTAGACTTAAAAATTAGACTTTATGAACACAAGGTTTAAGGAGATTTTTTGTTAAATGAGCATCCTGATAATCAACATTTTACAAAAAATACCCTGATTTTGTACTTTTACATCTAACACATTGAAAATCAGTGTAAAGTAAATTTGTGTACTCTCTTTAAGAAATTTCTGTTCATAAACTCTATTATATAAAAGATAAAAAATGTTCCTTATTTAGCTTTACTCTAAGCAAGGGTAATTTGCTCGTTCAAATAAACGTCTTGAATAGCATTAAGTAACTTAATGCCTTCTTTCATATCTTTTTGGAAGGCTTTTCTACCAGAGATTAGCCCTGCCCCTCCTGCACGTTTGTTGACGACAGCAGTATAGACGGCTTCTGCGAGGTCTGTTTCTCCCTTAGACTCGCCCCCAGAGTTAATCAAACCTGCTCTACCCATGTAACAATTAGCTACTTGATAGCGGCATAAATCAATCGGGTGGTCGGAAGTAAGGTGTGTATACATTTTATCGTTCGTTTTGCCGAATTTGAGTGCTGTGAAACCACCATTGTTTGTAGGTAGCTTTTGTTTTATGATATCGGCTTGTATGGTTACTCCAAGATGATTAGCTTGTCCCGTAAGGTCTGCTGCGGTATGGTAGTCTTTTTCATTAGTTTTGAATGCACTATTGCGCGTGTAGCACCATAAGATAGTAGCCATACCGAGTTCATGTGCAAGAGCAAAAGCTTCTGCTACTTCCACAATTTGGCGTGAAGACTCTGCTGATCCAAAATAAATGGTAGCACCTACCGCAACAGCGCCTAAATTCCATGCTTCTTTTACTGTACCAAACATGATTTGGTCGTACTTGTTGGGATAAGTAAGAAATTCATTGTGGTTGATTTTAACAATAAAAGGGATTTTATGAGCGTACTTGCGGGCTACTGAACCTAATACCCCGTACGTGGTAGCCACAGCAGAACACCCACCTTCAATCGCTAATCTAATGATGTTTTCAGGGTCAAAGTAAATGGGATTAGGTGCAAAAGAAGCACCTCCTGAATGCTCTACTCCCTGATCCACAGGCAGAATGGATAAATAACCTGTATGTGCTAATCTCCCACTGCCAAAAAGTTGCCCTAAGCTACGTAACACTTGTGGATTACGGTCTGATGATACCCATACCTCGTCAATAAAATTCTTGTTAGGTTTATGTAATAAGTCTTTGCTTATGGTTTTACATTCGTGATTAAGCAGATACTCTGCTTGCTTACCTAATATTTCTACGATTTGCTCGTACGTCATCATGGATGCAAAGTAATATCAAAAATTAGATAAAAAAAAATCTACTTCTATTTTACGGGCTATTTCGCTTATTGAGACATATTAAGTCTAAAAAATAATCTCTTTAGGCGTGTTCTTGTGAGCATAAGTCAAGCAAAACGTCCACAAGAACACGCCCAACAAACTAACAAGATATAGTAAAGTTTTTAGTATGTTTGCGGTCATTATGAAATTATTACAAGATAAAGTAGCCTTAGTTACAGGCGGTACAAGAGGCATAGGAAGAGCAATTGTGCTTAAGTTTGCTGCGCATGGGGCGCATGTAGTGTTTACCTATCGTAGTTCTGTGCAGCAAGCAGAAAGCTTAATGCAAGAAGTACAAACTTTTGGTGTACAAGCTTTAGGTATACAAGCCGATGCCGCAGATAGCACCACAGCGGATAAAGTAGTAGAAGAAACTTTACAAAAGTTTTCAAAATTAGATATTTTGGTTAATAATGCAGGTGTTACACGAGATACATTACTTATGCGGATGAAAGAAAGCGATTGGGATGAAGTAATAAACACTAATCTTAAGTCGGTGTTTAATTTAACAAAAGCAGCTACAAGACCTATGATGAAACAAAGAGAAGGCGTAATTATCAACATGAGTTCAGTAATTGGGGTTAGGGGTAATGCAGGACAAGCAAATTATGCCGCATCTAAAGCAGGTATAATAGGTTTTTCTAAGTCTGTGGCTAAGGAGTTAGCTTCGCGTAATATTCGTTGTAATGTAATCGCACCTGGGTGGGTCAAAACTGAAATGACAGAAGGTTTATCCCAAAACGTCATAGATGAAATGTTGAGAATGATTCCATTAGGTAGAGCTGCCCAACCTGAAGAGATTGCCGATTGTGCGGTATTTCTAGCATCCGACATGGCTAAATATATTACTGCGCAAGTGATATGCGTGGATGGAGGTATGGTGAGCTAAACAAAACTATTGCTGTAGTAAAGGTATCAAAACATCAGGCACTAAACCCTGTAAGTTACCTTTATACTTTATCATTTCTCTCACTACGGTAGAACTAATAAAACTATACTCGGGCATGCTCAATAAAAAAATGGTTTCTATATTTGAGTTTTGATTTTTATTAGCTAGCGCGATAGTTTTCTCATACTCTAAATCTATACTGTTACGTATTCCTCTCAAAATAGCACAAGCGCCGATTTCGGCCGCAAATTGTATAGTTAATCCTGAATAGGTTGTAACTCTTATTCTTGTATCATTCTCATAAACTTTTTGAATAAAAAATAGACGTTTTTCAAGGTCAAACATCATTTTTTTATCTGGATTAACACCCAAACCAATCACTACTTTGTCAAATACTTGTAGCCCTCTCATTACAATGTCATGATGTCCCAAAGTGAAAGGGTCAAAGCTCCCTACAAAAAGAACAGTACGCATATTCCAAAAATAAAAAACGTAATACATGAATAGCAAAAAAAATTTGTAGTTTTGCACTATGGCAGTTGCAGGTAGATACTCTCTGTTCATTATCCTTTCACTCTTTACTATACATTGTACCCGCACTGATGACCCCAAAAAACTTCGCAAATCAGATTATTTAATCATAACAGACTTCAACACTCCCGATATAAAGAAACTCAAAGCTAATCCGTACAAAGAGGAAGAGTTAGAGGAGGTTGCTCTATTTGCACTCAAAAATAATAAGTACACCACCCGCACCCCAGAGATCACACGGATTAGTGAAAATATATTAGAGTATCATATCACTGATACTGGTTTAGAGAACCCGCGTGTATGGGCAGAGCATGTTTGTACTCGTTTTGTCAAAAAAAATGGCTTTTGGTACGTAGAATGGATAGGTAAAGTATGGAAATGTACAAAAAACAAAGAATCTAAATGGCATAAACAAAAATGTGTTGACTAATACTTATGATAACATACAAAGAATATCAAGACATAAGGTATTTTAGTTTAGGAAATACAGGTGAGCCTATCATCCTGTTACATGGATTCTGTGAACAT
This sequence comes from Bacteroidia bacterium, assembly GCA_025057675.1. GTDB lineage: Bacteria > Bacteroidota > Bacteroidia > JANWVE01 > JANWVE01 > JANWVE01. The sequence goes on along the minus strand of JANWVE010000020.1, from coordinate 8,370 downwards.
GCAGGAATATGGGCGGATTTCGCTCAAAAGTTAGCTCCACATCATTATATTGTTGCAATGGATTTACTTGGGCATACTCCTTATGCAACAGTACCCGATAAAACTACTTTTACCATAGATGACATGGCTGACCGTGTGGTGTTATTATTAGAACATTTAAATATACCCTCGGCTACGGTAATTGGGCATTCTATGGGAGGATATGTGGCTCTAAATTTACTTAAACGCTACCCCGACTATCTTTCAGGGTTAGGTCTATTTCATTCTACTCCTTACCCTGACGATGAAGAGAAAAAAAATACTCGCAACCGTATGATAACCCTTCTTAAAGAAGGACGCAAGGCTCAGTTTATTGAACTCCAAATGACCAAACTTACTGACGAAGAAGGATGGAAAAAAATCGGTCAGGAAAAGCAGGATGAAGTATTTGAAATGATGCTTTCTATCCACCACAACGGAATGATTGCTGCCTTACAGGCTATGAGAGATAGAAAAAGTAGCGTAGATGTTTTAATAGGAACTCCTATTCCTGTAGTTTTTATTTTAGGTAAAAAAGATACTCTTATCCCAATTAGTAGTTTGCAAGATGTTCTTACAGCACCTTTGTATGCATATACGCATGTTATTCAAGATGCTGCACATTTAGGTATGTTAGAAAATCCTGACGCTTGTTATTCTGCAATCAAGGACTTTATGAAAGTCAAACCTTTATGGATTAAACAAAATCACGACTAACGTACTTAATATCTACATTATCATTATTAGAGAATAACTTTACTTTTTTGGGCGTATCCTTGCCCACGTCTTGCTGCGCTCGTGTGGGCAAGGTCGGCGTGCTGCGGGCTGCGCTATCGCTTCGGTGCTTCGCACTGCTGACGCACCCTCCGCATGCCTCACGCAGCCGCTTTTGGATGTTTTACCTTGTTTTTAGATGTATCTTTGCTTTACCTTGTTTGATGTTCATTATCAAATACTTACAAGGTTAAAACTTTTTACCTTGTTTCAAATGTTGTTACTTTACTTTGTTTGATATTGATTTTCAAGAACTTACAAGCTTAAATCTTGAATACATGAACTTTTGTACCCCTCTAAACCTGAATATAAAAATTTTACGTTATTTAACATTGATTTTCAAGAACTTACAAAGTTAAAATGTGTTTTTATATTGTTTTCTGTTCATTTTCAGGTACTTACAAGATAAATCTTTGAATAAATAGATCCTGCCGACCTGCCAAGGTTCTTGCGTGAGGCATGCGGAGGGCAAGCCGTCAGGCTTGGTGCGAAGCCCTCGCCCACTCTTTTACTCTTGCCCAGGGGGTGGGGCGCAGCACCGTCAGCCCGTAGCACGCCGACCTTGTGGGCATATGCGCAGCGTAACGCCCACAAGGACACGCCCAAAAAAACAAAGTAAAACCATTAACCTTAATATAGCAATATAGCCTGTTTTAATTATACAGTTAAAGAGAAAAGTACTACCTCTGAAATACCCTTTTTTATTCTTAAAAAGAATAAAATTTGCTTAGACAAGACTTAAATGTTAATTTTGTGATTTACAAATTAACTATAAAATTTAAAGTTATGAGTTTTTTCAAAAAATTAAAACAATGGTTTATCCCCGATGACACTTACGAAAGTGAGGATTACAAAAGAGAGAAAGCAGAACTCGAAAAACTACACAAGAAAAAAAAGCAAACAGAAGAGGAGAAACAACAAGAACAAATTAAAAAAGAATTTGAGGAGCATATAGAACAAAAAATCGATGAGGCTAACGAGACTGCATTTCAAAGATACGAAGAGAAAAAAGCAAGTATAAAAGATTTTACAGATAAAAAACTTAGCTTGCGGGAATGGTTATACACTCTATCCCCCGAGTGGCAGGAGGTACTCCTCAACTATGGTCTAAGCGATAATAAAACCGACGAGGAACTTCAAGAAATCTACATGGATATAACCTCAATATCCGTTTCCGATAACCCTAAAATAAAAGACCTCACTCCTGTAAAAGAATTACGCTTTTTAACGTCTATTTCATTTTCAGAATGTAGTGTAAGGGATTTGTCACCTTTGGCAGAACTTAAAAAATTAGAAGAGATTTATGCCTACAATAACCCTTTCAAAGATTTGAGCCCACTAAGAGAACTCAAATCACTCAAAAGGCTTTTTATTGGAGGAGAAAACTTTAAGCTAGTAGACAATATAGAACCCCTTGAGAATTTAATCTTTTTAGAAGAGATAAGTATAGCAAACACACTGGTCAAGTCTCTAAAACCTTTATCCAAATGCGTTTTGTTAAAAGAACTTGATGCAGCGGATACCCCTCTACAAAGTTTAGAAGGTCTTGAAAACTGTACAGCAATGAAAAAATTATACCTCCACAGAACCCCAATCCGCAGCATAGAACCTTTAGCCAATTTATCTGAATTACAACATTTATCTCTCTTTTATTGTGAAAATCTAACGGACATTAGCCCACTCAAACATTGTACTCAACTAGAAACATTAGATATATCCTATACTAAAGTAACGGATTTAAGCCCACTCTACGAACTTGAAAATCTGCATGAAATTATCGTCAGTGCATACATACCAGATGCTATTGAAAAATTTAAGGAAAAATGTCCTTTATGTAAAGTAACAATACTTGGGTAGAAATACAATATGCTCAAATTATATCAGTTCTTTGGCGTTGAGATGGTTTTTATTTGCCCCAGATGTAAGCTCACCTCAAAGGTTAGACATTTGGCAGACACTCACACATGCCCACACTGCAACTATACTTTAACTTTGTCTTGGAAAGAAGGAAGTACAAATCTAAATAGCTTGCATGAAGCAATATGCATTTGCTTAGAAAGAAATAGTATTGCAAAATCAGAGTTAGACTTTATTCAGTTACAAGTACAACCCGTAAATGACGCAACTTGTATCAACTGTTCGCATCCTTTGAACATAACAGAGAAAAGCCTTTCAAAAGTAACATGTCGGTACTGTCAGACGCATAATTTTTTAGAACATTTATCTATTCCTTATTTGAGTCTTGCCTTGCATACCACAAAAACATGGACAAAAGATAAAAACGTAGCAGTGAAATGCGTTGCTTGTGGTGCTAACCTAACCCTCAAAAATAAAAGTAGAGTACAAACCTGCCCTTTTTGTAATACGGAGAACCTGCTTCCTGATGAAGCGTGGCATGCTATTAACCCTGAACTTAATTTACAACCTTTTTACATAGGCATAGAAAATATAAATCTATCTATTGAAAAGGTGCAGAATACCACAGATCAAGATGTATTAGTCTATTATGCTGAACATTTCTACTACAAGGTGCGGGTAGCTGTGGCTAAAAATGAACATATTACTGAAAACGTTGCCCGTTTATTAGCTCAGGATAAAAATTATTATGTACATCAAGCACTTAAAGAACATCCTAAGTTTGATCAATGGTTTGAAACAAAACTATTCAAAGATGAAGAAGAAGCCAGAGAATTTGCTCTTAACTTTCCGCATGAAACTAACCCTAATTTAACGCACAATGAAATGATGAATTTAGCCAAGCAAAAAATGCCTCGACGGCTAACCGCACTTTGTTACAATCCTTCCATTACACCCGAAGTAATGAAGCAAATTCTCCGACAAGATATATACGAAGCAACCTTAGCCCTCTCTAAACGCTTAGACCTAACCCAGGAAATTGTCATACTCCTTGCTAGAAAAGATTATAGTTCAGTAAATTACAACATCGCAGATAATCCTCTATTACCTGAAATTTACATGCAAAAGTTTGCACTGTCAAGTGATCCAGAGATTATTGAGAAACTACTTGAAAATCCTGCTTTAACGGATACGGTTAGGCAAATGCTTTAATGCAGATTTGGTGTATTTCTATTTTGACAAAGCTTGTTTTATGAATGCATAATGTTTTTTTATTTTTGGGCGTGTCCCTTGCTGACGCAAGGGTCGGTGCATTCCGCACTACGCTATCGCTTCGGTACTTCGCTGCGCTTCGTACTGCCTAACGGCATGCTCCATGCCCCTCACGCAGATGACCTGTTCCGTTATGTCTTTACCTTGTTTGAGCTTGAAGTACAAGTACTTACAAGCTAAAACTTTGCATAAATTACGTAGAGATGGATTTTTCAGAGATCCAATTGCGTGAGGTATGCGAAGGGCGTGCATCAGCACGGTGCGCAGCGAAGCGCAGCACCGAAGCGATAGCGTAGCCCGCAGCACGCCGACCTTGCCCACATACGCGCAGCGTAACGTGGGCAAGGACACGCCCAAAAAAGCTTATATTACATACATTGTACATATAACTTTATATAACAATTCTGATTGTAACTGACTTTTATTCAAGTACTTGTAAAAAATATCTGATTTTTTTGCTGAGTTAAATAAATAGTGTATATTTAAAACGCAATTCATAACTATATGAAAAAGCTTACCTTTTTTCTTGGATTTCTACTGTGCATGCTCCAAGTTTGGGCAAAGGATGATAAAGCCCAAAGTGCATTAGCCAAAGCCGACCGTTTGTTCTTTATAGAGAACAAAGGTCAGTGGCATAGCGATGTGTTGTACTTATGCCGCATGGGCGGTTTGGACTTTTGGATTACAAAGTATGGCGTAAATTACAATAGAACGGAACAGAGCCGCAGAACTGAGCCGCGTAGATATGCCCAAACAGAAATTTGACCATGACCCTGAAAATGAGATTTTACTCGGACATAGGATACTCTTTGAACTAGAAAATTACAACCCTAACCCTGCACGAGAAGGTAGCATGCAGCAAGAAGGGTACTACAATTATTTCATTGGTAATGACCCAAGCAAACATGCTACATACGTAGGGCTGTACAAAGAAGCGATAATTAAAAATGTCTATGAAGGTATAGACATAAGGTATTATTTTGACAATGGAAAGCTGCGATATGATTTTGTAGTACATCCGTATGCGGATGCTTCGCAGATTAAGTTTAGGTTGAGAGGGCAGTATAATGCATATATCAAAGGGGAAAGTGAGCTATGTTTTACTACTCGTTTTGGAGAGATAGCTTTAGCGGATTTGCATACGTATCAAGGTAGCCGTGTAGTGCAGAGTAAGTTTATTAAAAATGGGGATGTTTGGCAGATTGCTTTGGGCAGCTATGATAGAAGCAAAGTATTGGTAATTGATCCGCTTATTTATTCTACGTATATTGGGGGAACTGGTGCTGATGAGGGCAATGGCGTCGCGGTAGACGGTAGTGGCTGTGCGTATGTAACAGGTGGGACTCAATCAACCGATTACGATACTACTGCAGGGGCGTTCCAAACAACATTCAGCGGAGGAAGTGGTTATGATGTTTTTGTTATGAAGTTGAATCCGTCAGGAAGTGGGTTGGTGTATTCTACGTACATTGGTGGAAGTAGTAGTGATTATGGCAGCAGCATTACTGTGGATGGCAGTGGGAATGCGTATGTAACAGGTTTGACACAATCAACCGATTACGATGTTACCGTAGGGGCATTCCAGACTACTCATGGAGGAGGATTGTATGATGTTTTTGTTACGAAGTTGAATGCGTCAGGAAGTAGTCTAGTTTACTCTACATACATTGGGGGAAGTGGTTTTGATGAGGGCTATGGTATTGCTGTGGATGGCAGTGGCAGTGCGTATGTAACGGGTGGGACTCAATCAACCAATTACGATGCTACTGCAGGGGCGTTCCAAACAACATTCAGCGGAGGAGTTGGTTATGATGTTTTTGTTACGAAACTAGACTTTACCACAACCTCCTTGCAAGAAAGCGTTGTTTCCGAGACCAAAAATAATTTTAGTCTGTATCCTAATCCTGCACAGAATTATGTGGTAGTAGAGAACTACACAAATAGTGTTCAAGAGTATCAATTGAGCGATATTTTAGGAAAAGTATTGCAGGTGTATATTTTACCACAAGGTAAGAACATGGTAGAGATAAGTTTGCCGAAGGGTATGTATTTTATCCGAGAGCGAAGAGGGGGTAAAGCGGAGAGGTTTGTAGTGGAGTAACAAGGTAAAAAAGCCCTGCAAAGAATTGCAGGGCTTTTTGCGTGAGGCATGCGGAGGGTGGGCGTTAGCCCAGTGCGGAGCGAAGCGAAGCACCGAAGCGATAGCGTAGCCCGCAGCACGCCGACCTTGCCCACATACGCGCAGCGTAACGTGGGCAAGGACACGCCCAAAAAATTAAAACTTAACCTTTGAAAATAACTTTTTATGTAAAGAAAAAATAGAACTAATATAAAACCTACCAACTCTCTCCTGCATACCATTCCTTATATTTAACATAATTACTTGCCGTTTGTTCAATCAGAGCAATAGATTTATCATCTAATTTTTTCTTAAATGTAGCTGGATTACCTGCAAATAGACTTCCCTCAGGAACCTCTGTATTAGACAAAACCACCGAACCTGCTGCAATAATACTGTTCTTTCTAACCACTGCACCATCTAATACCTTAGCGCCCATGCCAATCAAAACATTGTCCTCGATTACACACCCATGTACAATAGCCCCATGTCCAATAGATACATTGCTCCCAATGGTCAAAGAATACTTTTGATATGTACAATGTAAAATTGCTCCGTCTTGAATATTAGTACGATTACCTATCCGTATGCTATGTACATCTCCACGTATAACCACATTAAACCATATACTGCACTCATCCCCAATGACCACATCCCCAATAATTGTACTATTTTCAGTAATGAAACAATTCTTACCAATAAGGGGTGTTTTACCTTGTAAAGTCCTTATCATGCAAGCAAAAATATACATTTTTTATCAAGATTAACCATATTACCATAATTTTGCTTATTTGAAATAACATGTACAAATTTTACCTTGTTTTTGGATGGATACTAACCATAATGTCGATAATTTTATCAGGCTGTTTTCACGGCACAACGTATTACTATCGCCCAAAAGCAGACACTACTAAAATTGCTTACAGTTATCAAAAGATAGCTCAAATGAGCGGTGATATAAAAGAGTCCTCGGGGATAGTTGTCGTACAAGATAGCTTGCTTCTTACTCACAGCGACTCAGGTAATTTACCATTTTTATATCTCATCAATAAACAAGGGGAACTTAAAAAAAAGTTTTATGTTAGGAATGCTCATGCTTTAGATTGGGAAGCCATAGCTTGTGCAGAAAATGAGATATACATTGCTGATGTAGGCAATAATGCTTTGCAAAGAAAGCAATTTTGTATATATGTCATTCCGATGAGTTTAGAAAAGGATACTTTAGAACCCACCCAAAAAATTGTCTATGTATATCCTGACCAAAGAAACTATCCCAAACATCGTAACCACGATGCGGAGGCTATTTTATGCGTTAAGCCGTATTTGTACATATTTACTAAAAATTACAGAATTAAAGGCACGGATGTATACAGGATTAGAATTGACAAAGATAGTGTACAAGCGGCTATGTGGTTAGCGCATTCGTATTTAGACTCTTACGTTACTGATGTTGCTTATCATTCTGATAAAAAAGAGATAGCACTTTTGACTTATGGTTTTGTGTATTTATATCAAACGCAATTAGATAGTAGTTTGTTTAAGGGAGCTCATCTTACAGTTCGCTTGCGGATACCCCTTTCTCAAACGGAAGCTATCACTTATATAGATAGAAATACTTTGCTTATTACGAACGAAAAAGGAAAGCTATTCCAACTAAGTCTCTCATATAAGCGAAGATGGAATATATTTCATGATTGTTGTAGTGGTATTGGGTTATTTTGATTATAATTTTTAGAAATTTAATTTTTTGGGCGTGTCCCTCGCTGCGCTCGGGTCGGCGTGCTGCGGGCTACGCTAACGCTTCGGTGCTACGCTTCGCTGCGCACTGGGCTAACGCCCACCCTACGCATGCCTCACGCACGCAGCTATCAAACTAAATCCACTTACAAAAATCTTAACCTTGTAAGTAATTGAAAATGAACATTAAACAAGATAAAAATACATTTTAACTATGTAAATCATTCAAAATCAATTCAAAATAAGGTAAAACATTGCTACAAACTAAAATTCAACTCTTGTGTTTATCTTTGTATCATGATAAAAATCGCCAACCCTGCGTATGATGTAGTGTTCAAGTATTTGATGGAAGATAACAAAATTGCCAAGTTACTTTTATCGGATTTATTGCAAGAGGAAATTATAGACCTTGAAGTCAGACCGCAGGAGTATATAATGGATGTTATTTCTATGACCGTATATCGGTTAGATTTTAATGCCAAAATAAAAAATGCGGATGGCACAGAAAAAGTAGTGTTAGTAGAAGTACAGAAAGCTAAATTTCCTACGGATATTTTACGGTTTAGGCGGTATTTAGGGGAACAGTACCGTGC
>JANWVE010000209.1 GCA_025057675.1 Bacteroidia bacterium | reverse complement strand
TACCCTGAACCTGTGTAGAATGTTTTTATTTTGAAAACATAAATTATTTTTTTATATATCCATAACTCACCACAAGACCATGTGAATATTTATGCAAAACGATGTAACCATTCATGTAACCATTCATGTAACCATTTTGTGTAACCATAAGTACACGCCAAAAAATACATATTGAAAATGAGGTATTTACAAAACAGCTATTGACTTTTATATAAAAATTTTTAAGGGAAGCTAAAAAGTGGCTTGGCGCTGTTTATCTGCTGTTTAATACATTTGCAACTTACTTGCAAAAACAGGGCTAAAAACGGTTTCCGCGTACTTTTGGTTTTAACCAAAGGCTACATGTTTCACGGCTGTTTCACGCTTGCAGTTATCCACATAATGTGTTGATAACCAAAGAAAAAAATCGGCAAAAATATATTCTTTATTTTTTGAAATATCGTGTACTTTTGGTTTTAGCTGTGGTAGGAAGATCAAACTACGTTTTTCAGATACTTACAAGGTCAAAGTTTGAATAAGTGGGATTAGCGTATTGGCTGCGTGCGTGAGGCATGCGGAGGGCAAGCCATCAGGCTTGGTGCGTAGCACCGTCAGCCCGTAGCACGCCGACCTTGTGGGCATACGCGCAGCGTAACGCCCACAAGGACACGCCCAAAAAAATATTAGCTTATGCAATTAGTCAAACATACAAAATTAAAGATGTCATCTACCTTTACGAGATGACATCGAAACTTTTATGGTTTAACTATCCAATGCTGATTTTTTATTCTGATAATAAGCGGTGCGGTAGTGTTGAATTGAGATACATCTATGTGTAATGGGTTTTGTTCATATCGGTTTAGAAGTTGCCCGTGTAGAGTGTATATTTCTACAAATTGAGCATAATTTTTTACAGATACCCAGCTGCCTGACATAGTAAGATAAGGTTGTAGCTCTTGACTATAAAGAGTGATAATATTAGAATAAGTTACGTTTCCGTCTTTGTTAATTTGTTTGATACGGTATGTAAGTTTATCTTTATGAGGTGTATGTACGTATTCATAATTTTGATTATAGTTAGAGGATATGGTAGATAAAAAATTAAAGGGGCTATCACCGTCAGAGAACTCTATTTCAAAGAATTTGCTTTGATTTATATCTTGGACCTGCCATTGAAGGATGTGTTTATTTGCTTCGCATTTACCTATTAAGAGGATATTATTTTGAACAGGTAAAGGCGTGCAAGATATAGGAAATGGTGGGGCAGCTATAGCCATGTTTGTTGTAACTGCTCCTGGTGCCCCTGCGGTATTATAGTATGGGCTTGTGCAAGGTCCACAATAAACACCTACCGCGCCACCTGTACTTGTGTAATTGATTTGAGTGGGTATTGTGGCATAAGAGAGTATTAGTCTTCCTCCTCCCCCTCCACCGCCAGGACCTAGCTGATTGGGCCAGTGGGCATCTCCGCCGCGTCCACCAGATGTATTGATATTGAGTGTTCCTGAACCAGAAATGGTATTGGAAGTAATTTGTACTGTACCACCTGCACCGCCGCCACCACCAGCCCATTGTCCGCTGATGTTGCTGGCATTAGCACCAGCAGCATTGATGGTATTTGTTCCTGTAACAATAAGGTCATTAGTGAATATCCACACTGCGCCACCACCGCTTCCTCCATCTCCGCCATTAGATACGTTATCTCCTGCATGCCCGCTGCCGCCACCACCACCCATCAAGATACGATTAGTAGTTGCTGCTATGGTATAACCTGGGATTCCTCCACCCAGACCGTCGTTTCTTGGACTACAAGATATCCAGTCTCCTCCACCTACGCCACCTGTGCCGCCATTACTACCTCCTGCACCTCCTCCATTCACATTTAGACCTGCACCCCCTGCGTTAGCCATAGCACCCCTCGCTAATTCATGTCCCGCAGGAAAAGACGCAAAACTTTCCCCCTTCGCGCCCGCAGGAAGCTGCGAAGGACCAGCTAAGAAATATGGCGGAGGAATAGGAACACTACTACAAGTCCAGCCAGGTCCTATACTATTACCCCCACGATATCCTCTACCCTGTACGTCAATCGTAGCATTGTTAAATGTAATAGAGTTTTGCGCGTAAAGTACCATTATACCACCTTTTCTACCATCAAATGGAGTTACGGTATAATTGCTATTCAACACTAAGTTCGTAACATACGGCACGCGGATAACTTGAACAATGTTATCTCTATTAAATGACAACGTTAGAGGGTTTTCTAATATAAACTCGTATCCACAGGCTGTAGTAATGTTAATCTGCTTAATCCGATTAAATTCATAGCGCCCTGCTAAATTTAAGTTTGTTACACTTCCATAGGTAGGACCTGAAGTTAAATCTACGGAAGCACCTTTCATTTGCACAATCATTATGTAATCACATGCGTTGAAACCTGTGATATCATCTACCTCTAATGTAGTGGTATTAGGAATATTAGTAACTGAAGCATAATGATTATAGTTCGTTCCACCTGATGCATAGCTAATCCAGTAGCCGTTATCTGATGTAGGAGAAGTGAAACCTGAAGATGGACTGTAAGAAATACTTAGGTTGTAGTTTATCCATCCTGTGGCACCACAAGTCCAGCTATCTACCCAAATATAATAAGTGTTACCTGCTACGACAGGTGCTGTAATAGTTACAGGATTAGGGTTACTTGTTCCTGATGCAATACACGTACCCGTGTTTGGGCAATTTTGAAAAAGAAAAATAGCACCCCAGGTTACCCAACCGCCACAAGCTGCGGTAACGTTCATAGTTATTGTAACATTACCATTACAAGAGGGAATAAAAGCATACAGTCTATCTGCTTCATTCTGATAAGAAGTACTTACACTACACCCCGTTATACCTGAATAATCATTTGCATAACCATTAGTAGTTTGACCTGTTAAAGTGGTCGGTATGGTTATGGGTGAGGCTAATGCAGCTGCACAATTATCTCCACCTTGAGCATGCACGACTTGGCAAATAAGCCCGAGCAAGTATATTAAGATAATGTAAATTTTTTTCATATTACAAATTTAACTAAAAACAAAACTCAAAGGTTACAAAAAATGTTTTTTATTAAGTTCTGAAAAAATTGTAGATAAGTTTTTTTATTTTTAGTATATAGATTAGCTGTATTTTTTATTAAGTTTCATAAGGTTTTAGTGTTTATTTTGGATGAAATATTTTTCTTTTGTTTTTCGGATGGGGTTCAAGGAATGAAGGCTGTTTATCTTTTTGGGCGTGTCCGTGTGGGCGTTTCACTGCGCTCATGCCCACACGGTCGGCGTGCTGCGGGCTGCGCTATCGCTGCGGTGCTTCGCTTCGCTCCGCACCGTGCTGGCGCACGCCCTTCGCATGCCTCACGCAAGCTGTTAACAGACCAATCCCACTTATACAAAATGTAATTTTGTAAGTGCCTGAAAATGAACATAAAAAAAGATAAAAACACATTTTAACGTTCTAAATTATTGAAAATCAATTGAAAACAAAGTAAAACTTTTGCATCCAGGATTAAAGAGATATGAGTAGCCCATGTATTTAAGGTTTAACATTCTACATGCTTGAAAATAAATACAAAAACAAGATAAAGTGAGTGT
>JANWVE010000208.1 GCA_025057675.1 Bacteroidia bacterium | reverse complement strand
AGCACCGAAGCGATAGCGTAGCCCGTAGCACGCCGACCTTGTGGGCATGAGCGCAAGCGAAACGCCCACAAGGACACGCCCAAAAAAGATTAAAACATTAGACCTGCTCTTGTAAACTTTTGCCTAAATGAAACTCTAATTGCAAAAAAATACCAATTAAAGTATTCTTTGTGGGTTGTACTGGATTCGAACCAGTGACCCCTACCCTGTCAAGATAGTGCTCTAAACCAACTGAGCTAACAACCCATATAAAAGAGCGATTGCAAAAATAGTACTTTTGCTTTATTTATGCAAGTTATGCAAGTAAAAGTCAAGTTAGCTGCACATTAAAACACTATGAAAAAGCACAGCTTTGAAAAAATAGAGCGAATAAGACTAAAAAAAGATATAGAAAGGTTATATCAAAAAGGTAACTCTATTTTTGTATACCCACTTAAAGTTCGCTATGTTACGGTAGAAGCAGAAGAAGATAGCCCCATAGCAGCACAAGTCTTAATTACTGTGTCTAAAAAGAACTTTAAGAAGGCAGTACATAGAAACAGAATCAAACGGTTGATAAGAGAAGGATATAGATTAAATAAACATCTGCTAAGCCCGTTACAGGGTGAGATAATTCATATTCACTTTCATTACATCAGCAAAAAGTTATTAGACTTTACTACGATTGAAAATGGCATCAAAGAATTATTAAAACAAATCAATAATATGACAGATAAACTACATTGAGAGTAAGAATTTTTAATCAGTTAATCCTGTTTCTATTTTTTTAGTAATGGTTTGGCTACCGCCTTTTTCCAGTGCTATTCGCCAGTATTTTACAGCTTCATTTTTGCGGTTCAATTTTGACAGAACGTCACCATAATGCTCATAAACTACACTGCTCACCCTACCTGTATCTACTGCTTTTTTAAGCCATATCTCTGCATCTTCATATTTACCTTGTTTGTAAAGTACCCATCCATAAGTATCCATATTGTTAGGCGTAGGTTGGAGTTCTACGGCTTTTTTAGCCATATCAGCGGCTTTATCTAATTTTTCTTTACGTAAGGACAAATAATAAGCATAGTTATTTAGTACTATTGTGTTTTTAGGGTCAAGTTTGAGAACTTCCTCATAAGCTTCATCAGATTTTTGGTATTGTTTAGTAGCATTGTACATGTCTCCAAGCATAGAATACATGTCAATCATACGTTCGGGTATATTTTTGCTTATTTTTACGCCTTTTTCTAATACTTTTATGCCACTTTCGTATTTTTTAAGGTTATAGCAAGCGATACCATTACAGAAAATGAAGTCAGGGTCATTTGGAAAGATCTCTAAAGCGCTGTCGGTATCCTCTTTTACAAATGTGTAATTTTTAGTACGCATGGAAACATCTACTAATGCTTGCCAAACGCGTATATTGTTTTCGTTAATTTGTAAAGACTTTTTGTAATACAAGCGAGCTTTTTGAAGCGAGTCTAAGACAGAGTAGAAGTCTCCAATTAAAGTGATAAGAGAGGTATTTTCAGGGTTAGAGGTTTCAAGTGTTAAAGCGTAATCTAAAAATCGCATTAAGGTCTGAGGTTTATTTCTATTCTTAAGTAGATTATTAGAAAGTAGTTGGATTTTTGTTTCAACAGGTAGGTCAGAGTTTTGAAATAGTTTATGCGTGTATTCATCCACCTTGTTGTGTTCGCCTTTATCTTCATAGTATTGCATAGTGGCGATTAGTGCGTATCCATTAGTAGGGTCTTGGAGAAGGATATCCTGTAAGACTTCGTAACATTTTTCGTTCATTCCTATCTCCTTGTAGGTTTCTGCGAGGAGTTCCTTGTATTCAATTTTACTTGGTCTTAGTTCTACCAAGCGTTTTATTTCGTGGACAGCATCTTTAGTCTTCCCCATGAGCTTATAGATTTTTATTTTACGGAATATGATCTCGTCGCCTAATGCAAATTTTTTCTCGATGTCATTGCACAAGGTGATAGCTTTTTCATACATTTTGGCTTGGAGATAAAAGTTTAAAAGCTGGTTGTATCCTTCTAAATAATTAGGAAAGTCGGCGACTATATTTTCTTGTGCTTCTATAGCTTGTTTAAGTTGTTTGTTTTCAAGGTACAGGTTAGTAAGGATAATACGATACCATATATTTTCTTTATCTAATTTGATAGCTTTCTGGGCATAAGGGATACCTTTTTCGTACATTGCCATTACTAGCATGATTTGAGCGATGTTATAGTTAGCAGCTGCGTTATTCGGGTCAATTTTTAGGACTTCTGTAAAATAGGTTAGAGCTTGAGCATACTGATTATTAGCCCAGTAGGTGGCTCCTTCTATAAAATAGTAATTGAGCTTGTTCCTTTCCTCGTTAGAAAGTTTTCGATTTTCTGTTTTCTCTTTACTTTGTTTTCGTTTCGATTTTTGCTGTTCTTGACTTTGCTGCGCCAGAGCAGTTAGCCAGATACAAGCCCATAAAATAATAATCAAGTTTTTCATAATTCAGTGTTAGAATAATCTCCAAGATTAACCGATAGTGGTGTTCCTTTAACCGTTGCATACTTGCCTACAATAGAATAATGTATATGTGCATATTGTACTTGTGCGTTCGCGTTCACTATGCTGTGTGAAATTATTGCATTTTCTATCAAAGCGTTCTCTCCAACTGACACATAAGGTCCGATGATAGAGTTGTGTATTTGGGCGTTTTGTGCAATATAGCAAGGTGGAACTATCACACTATTTGGATAAACAAAGGTACGAATTTTATTGTCTTTTTGCAAGTGGTTTAACACGTTTTGATTAGTTTCTAGTATAGCTTGTTTATTACCGCAGTCCATCCAGTCTTTTACGCCAGCTATCCCCATTTTTTTACCCTTTTGTAACATGTGCGCAAGGGCATCTGTAAGTTGATATTCGCCTAAACTTTTGATGTCTAAATCTATTAAGCGCTGGAGTTCTTGGTATAAAGATTCTCCACTTTGAAAGTAATAAATACCTATGATAGCTAAATTTGAAACGAATGTTTTAGGTTTTTCTACGAAATTTATGATTTCTTGCTTTTCATTGAGTTGTACTACTCCGAATTGACTTGGATTTTCTACTTCTTTTACCCAAATTACAGCATCTTTATCCGTGTTTAGGGTAAAATCTGCTCTGAACAGTGTATCGGCAAAAGCTACTATTATATTACCTGTTAGGCTTTGTTTAGCGCATAGAATGGCATGTGCAGTACCTAGGGGTTGTTCTTGGTAATAAATACTAGGTTTTGCACCGACTTTTTGTGCAATACTACACAAGGATTCCTCTACTTCTTTCCCGAAATCGCCAATAATATATGCTATTTCTTCAATAGGTTGCCGGATAATCTCTGCAATATCTTCAACTAAATGATGTACAATAGGTTTTCCTGCTATATGTAAAAGGGGTTTGGGTGTAGTGAGCGTATGTGGGCGAAGGCGCTTACCCATACCTGCCATAGGAATGATTACTCTCATGGGTTTTTCGAATAATGAGTTTAAGGCTGCTAACAAAAATCATACCTTTTTGCACTTTATGATAAGATAAAAGATAAGGTATTTGATTAGTTTTTTGGGCGTGTCCTTGTGGGCGTTTCGCTGACGCTCATGCCCACAAGGTCGGCGTGCTACGGGCTAACGGTGCT
>JANWVE010000207.1 GCA_025057675.1 Bacteroidia bacterium | reverse complement strand
TATGGTTGTAAATGCTGTACAAAAATACCGAGATTTCTCGGTATTTACAACCTGTAATAGTTTTTTAAGATTTTCAAGCAGTTGTAAATGCTGTACAAAAATACCGAGATTTCTCGGTATTTACAACAGATTAAGCCCGATGGTTTATCCTCTAGTAGTTGTAAATGCTGTACAAAAATACCGAGATTTCTCGGTATTTACAACCCTAACGTGTACCTGCTTTACGCGCAGGACGTTGTAAATGCTGTACAAAAATACCGAGATTTCTCGGTATTTACAACCTTAGTAGATTTTGTCAATCGGGAAGTATGTTGTAAATGCTGTACAAAAATACCGAGATTTCTCGGTATTTACAACCGACATAAAGATTGTGCCTCAGCGTTTTGGTTGTAAATGCTGTACAAAAATACCGAGATTTCTCGGTATTTACAACCTGCAGTGAAAGCGTGAAAAATTGGTTTTGTTGTAAATGCTGTACAAAAATACCGAGATTTCTCGGTATTTACAACGTTTAACACTACCGACCCCAACGAGGGGGAGTTGTAAATGCTGTACAAAAATACCGAGATTTCTCGGTATTTACAACCAAGTTCAATCACCCCCGACAACTTGTGTTGTAAATGCTGTACAAAAATACCGAGATTTCTCGGTATTTACAACAGGGGGTTCATTTGGGCCTCAAAAGAAAAGTTGTAAATGCTGTACAAAAATACCGAGATTTCTCGGTATTTACAACTGAGGAGTACCCAGAAAATGCCGTAGACATGTTGTAAATGCTGTACAAAAATACCGAGATTTCTCGGTATTTACAACAGAAACACAAGATTTAACCTTAAATTACCATTTTACCTTGTTTAATGTTCATTTTTAGATATTTATGAGGTTAATTTTTGTTAAGTGAGCTTAATTTGTTTGCTACATGCGTGAGGCATGCAGAGGGTGCGTCAGCAGTGCGAAGCGCAGCGCAGCACCGAAGCGATAGCGCAGCCCGCAGCACGCCGACCTTGCCCACACAAGCACAGCGAGACGTGGGCAAGGACACGCCCAAAAACAAAAAAATGACATTACGCTTGTGTTAAAATTCGGATTTTGTAAAGAAAAAAAGAACCCATCTTAATACAAAAAACCCCTCAAAATGCCACAGATACATTTACACATACATCCGCACCTGTACCTAACTTGGGTTGTACTAAGGGCATAAGATTATCCGAACCTATACCTATTTTAAGAATATGCATAAGATTAAAAGCTAAAAAAGCCCCTGCAGCATACCTGTTGTAACCCCCCATAGACGCAGACACACCAAAATTGAACATTCTACGTAAATCATAGTTGTAAGCTACAGAGAAATAAGGTTTTGTTGTTGTACCCGGCATATTGTTCAAACCTTGAATATAAGTAAAAAATATAGAATGTCCTTGATACTCTTCTCCCTCTTCTAACTCCTCGTCCATATTTCCACCCCACTTAAGCTCACCTTGTAAAAAAACTCTCGTTCCCAAGTTCATAGTATAACTTCCACCCGATGTTTCTTCAGGTTTGAATAAACTACTGATAGAGTCAAGGTTATAGCGCGGATCGCCAAAGAAATTACTGATTACTGCACCCTCATAAAGATACTTACCTTGTTTTTGATAAGTTTTGACGTCTTTATTATAGGTTACTGCACCAAAGTCTAATAAGCTAGCATTGATTTCGAAATGTTTAGAAAGGTACGCACTAATTCCTGCATCTACTCCATAGCCCATACCATTAAAGTTCATACCATTAAAGTTTCTAATACCCGAGGTTTGAAGCTTATAGTCAAATTCTGCTTCAATAGAGCGTCCATCGGCGGCTGTGGTTAAGTATAAATCACTTTTTGGCATGTAAATAGACCCCATACCCTGAATATACTTTCCTCTTGCACCTACACGTAGCCCCTTTTCCATATTTCCTACAATGTTAAAAGCCATTCCGACAGCATACTCCCGAGTATAATGAGCATTAAAAGATAAAGGTCCCAATTGTGTGCGTTGTCCTGCAAATTGTTTGTTTCCCTTCCATGCGAGTTTCATCAAATTACGAGAATAATTCATTTCCATAGCGAATCTATCTACGGCACTGAGAGAAAGAGCAAATCCGCCTAGCTGGAATGCTACTCCTCCAATTTGAAAATCTTGCCCTGCCCCGATTTGATTTCTCTCTTGTAGATTATTGACAAAGTTGTCTATCTCCTGCTCTGTAATAGGCTCTCCCTGGCGGAATTTCTTTATAGTTGCGTAGTCTATGGCATTATTCGCTATCCAAAAGTAAAAATTTGAACCTATTTGAACATGCTTGTTACCTAAGTGCAGTTCTGATGGTTCATAACGGGAGGCATTTAAATCATTATGCTCGCAGTAAGTAGTGGATAGGTTGTACTGCGCTTGTGAAAATGCGGTTATACTTAAAAAAAATAAAGATAATACCCTTTTCATAACTTATTATTTAGGTTAAGAGTTAGTTTGTTTTGTTTTCAATTTTTATTTTGATATCGGCAACTAATTGTAAAGTTAATTTATCTGTGCTGCGAATGTAGACCACAGGCGCTCCACTACCTGTGGACACTTTAACATAACTTTTAAAGTACTTAGCAGGTTTAATTTTTTCAAACTTCTGTATGCTAAATGGTATATCCACAGAGGAGGTATTAGTACTGTTAGAAAAGCCTGATCCATCTACGGTAGCTGCACCAATCAGTTGTGTTCCTACAAATAAAGAGTCTATCACTTTTTTGGTGCTATCTAGAAAGTAACCTTGTGCGTTCACTTGAATGGGCATTTGATTATCTGAAAAAAGGACAAACTTGCCAGATATCTCTCCTGTTTTTACAACAGAACCTGCAATGGAAAAATTAGACGTATCTGCTAATTCAATTTGATTGTTTGAAGCTAAACCTATTTTTTGTACTTTGAGGTTTTTGATAACAAAATTAAGAGATAATTTCTCTGAACCGTTGATAGTAACGGATCCGCTTTTACCATCTGATGAGAAATTAGTTATTTTCAAGGTAACATTTTCAGTGATAGTTTTACCAGTTACATCATATTCAGGATTTATTTCGTAAGTATCTCCAGGATTGATATTTGTAGGTAGGGTATGGGTAAAAAACACAGTTGTACCCGTTTGAATAGTGATGACTGTACCTGCTTTAACGTTAATAGGTAGGTTATTTTGAATAATCATTTTCATAGTACCTGACTCAAAGGTAATAGAAGCGACGTCTGCACTGATGGGTATCACATAAGCAGGTAGAGAGGATGAAGGAATAGGTGGTATCAAAGGATAAGTACCGTTCGGTATGCCTGCGTCACTCATTTTTACCTCTTTTCCGAATTTAATTTCTTTGAGTTGGATGACCTCCTCTGGAGAAAGAGGTGCTTTAACTAAGGGTGCTAAAATTTCTGTTGTCCATCTTGGGGTTTCTACTTTATTAGGTTTAAACCCACAACCTGCGAGCAGGGTTAAAGTAATAAAGCAGGTAAGAGTATGTTTATTCATGTCAACAAATATAAACAAATTTGAGGATACTCAAAAAATATTTTTATTTTTCGGTTGTGTTTTTTTGGGCGTGCCCTTGTGGGCGTTACGCTGCGCGTATGCCCACAAGGTCGGCGTGCTGCGGGCTACGCTTCGCT
>JANWVE010000206.1 GCA_025057675.1 Bacteroidia bacterium | reverse complement strand
CTTTTTGAGCAAGCATTTTTTGGGCCGCATTTATAAGTATAGGTATAGCTTGGCGGGCTTTTGCTTTAGATTTAGCTTTTTTCACAATCTCGTACCAAATTTTATAGTAATTGCCAAACCAACCTGCTTCCACATCAGCTAAAAGATCAGATAAACTTTCTTTTCGCTGTGCTTCTGATTCTTTTTTAGCATGTCTTTCCCACTCATCTTGCCAATTGAAACTCATAGTTTTTGTAGTTAAGTAAAGATTAGAAGTATAAATATACGAAATCTTTAGAAAACAAGTGTATGCTCAAAAGCAAAAAGTAGAGGGATTTCTCAGACCTTGTATGCTTTGGTTTAGTTAAATTATAGTCCATTATGTACTTTATGCAGAAATAATCATTTGCGTGAGGGGCATGGAGCATGCCCGTAAGGGCAGTGCGAAGCGTTAGCGAAGCACCGAAGCGAAGCGCAGTGCGGAATGCCCCGACCCGAGCGTTAGCGAGGGGCACGCCCAAAAATAAATTTGTCTTCAAGTAAAATATGATATGCCTTGTTTTCAATTTTTATTGAAAGTTAGAACAAAAAACAGACAAAAAATTGTTTTACTTTGCAGTTATTTGAGTATGAAAAAATTGACATTCAAGTTTTACATATATTTATCCATAGTTATAGAGTATATCCTCGCAGGAGTACTTGCTAAAACACATCATACAGGTTTTGCAGGACACTTCTTCGTGATTATCGCTCTTTTAAGTGCCTTTTTAGCCGCTTACGCTTACTTTTTTGCTGAACAAAAAACTAATACCCCAGAGCAATTTACTTGGCAAAGAATGGGTAAGCTGAGCTTCTATTTACATGCAAGTTCAGTATTAGGAATTGGTATAACATTATTTTACCTTATTCATACGCATCAATATCAGTACTTTTATGTATGGAATCACTCCTCTAATGATTTACCTTGGTACTACATGATTTCGTGTTTTTGGGAAGGACAAGAAGGTAGTTTTTGGCTATGGATGTTTTGGCATGCATTCATCGGTTGGGTACTGCTCAAAACTTCCCAACGGTTTGAAAACAGAGTGTTGACTATTTTGAGTGCATGTCAGTTTGTATTAGCTAGTATGCTCTTGGGAACATACTTATTCGGAGTTAAAGTAGGTAGCGACCCTTTTATTCTGATGAAGGACGCTAATCCTGATTTACCTGTTTACAAAATAAATCCTGATTTTGTCCCCAAGGATGGAAAAGGACTAAATCCTCTGTTACAAAACTATTGGATGGTAATCCACCCACCTACCCTATTTTTAGGATTTGCACTGATGATAGTACCTTTTGCATATTCTATGGCGGGTTTATGGAAAAAAGAATTTGACTCTTGGATAAAACCTGCTATGCCCTGGAATATTTTAGCCGTAGCTGTGCTAGGTTTAGGTATTTTGATGGGCGGCTACTGGGCTTACGTAACTTTGAATTTTGGAGGATACTGGAACTGGGACCCCGTAGAAAATGCTTCTTATGTACCTTGGTTAATTGGCGTAGCAGGCATTCACACTATGATAATCTATAAACACTCTAAAAATGCCCTCCGCACTACTTTTATCTTAATCATTACTGCTTGGATGCTTATCCTGTACAGTACGTTTTTAACAAGAAGTGGAATATTAGGCAACAGTTCTGTACACAGCTTTACCGACTTAGGACTTTCAGGACAGCTGTTATTGTTTATATTTCTTTTTTTAGGGCTGTCCGTGGGTTTGTTAATCTATCGTTTTAGACATATTCCTATCACAAATAAAGAGATAAAAGTTTATCATAGAGAATTTTGGCTATTTACAGGGGTAGTAATTTTAGCTTTGAGTGCTTTTCAAGTTATTGTACCTACTTCTTTACCTGTATTTAATAAAATTTTTGGCACAAATGCCGCCTTAGCCGATCCTATTCAGTTTTATAGTGAGTGGCAGTTGTGGCTGATGGTGCTTTTAGCAACAGCTTCAGGCATTGCACAATGGGCTTTTTGGCAAAAAACAAATACTTCTATATTCAAATCTTTAATGACACCGCTAAGTATTACGTTTGTTTTTGCAGCTATTATCATTTTAGCTGTCATGAAGCCCGAAAATGAACTTACACAACACTTAGGACAACTTACTTATTTGAAGTACATCACGCTCCTTCTTGCGGCTTGCTTCACTGTGGTTTCTAATACTATGCTCATTTTTACTATTCTTAAACGAAATATTTCTATTGCAGGGGGCGCGATAGCGCATATTGGCGTAGGACTTATGTTAATCGGGATTATGTTCTCCTCGGGGTATAATCGGGTGATTTCAGTCAATAATAATGAAAATGAACTTGGAAAAGGCTTTGCTACTCCAAAAGACAGGCGAGAGAATGTACTACTGATAAAAGACCAGCCCCGCCAAATGGGCGATTACTTGGTAACTTACAAAGGTGAGGAGCAGAAAGGTATTAGAACTACTTATGAAATAGAATTCCAACAAGCTAATGGTAAGACTTTTACTTTGTATCCTGTTGTTGATGAAAATCCTCGTATGGGCGACGCACCTCGCCCTGCCATAAAAAATAAAATAGGCGCTGATATATACGTACATATTACCAGCATCCCTAACCCAGAAGCCAAAAGAAAAGCAATGGAAACACGCAATTATACTGTTCAAATAGGTGATACCATAGATACAGGTAAAAGCTACCTCATTTTTGAAGGTTTAAATAACCAAGTAAAAATAGAAAATCCTCAACAGTATGATATTGCTGTGGGAGCAAAAATAAAGGCGATTGGCACCAAACAAATAGCCGATGTTGAACCCATTTATTTAGTAGAAAAAAACTCTAATACTCCTACAGGGCAGGATGTAGAATTCAAGGAAACAGGCGAGATAATTCGGTTTATGCAAATTTTACCTGAACAGCGAAAAATTGTACTTCAAGTTGAACCCACTAAAAGCGTTAATGCAGATTGGGTGGTGCTCAAAGCTGTGCGCAAGCCTATGATAAATGTCCTTTGGTTAGGTACAGGTTTGCTGATGATAGGTTTTGGATTAGCTATTAGTCGCAGAATAAGAGAATACAGAAAGGAGAGGTTAGTGTAATCTGTGTAATCTAAATTTTTGCCAAAGTGGATTTTGATTTTGCAAAAGTGAGTAAAATAATAATTTTTTGGGCGTGTCCTTGTGGGCGTTTCGCTATGCTCATGCCCACAAGGTCGGCGTGCTACGGGCTGCGCTACCGCTTCGGTGCTTTGCTTCGCTCCGCACTGCTCACGCACCCTTCGCATGCCTCACGCAAGCAGCCTTTAAATGTTTTACCTTATTTTTATGCATACGTTTGCTTTATCTTGTTTAATGCTTATTATCAAGCACTTACAAGATTAAAGTTTTTACCTTGTTTGAATTACGCTCATTTTATCTTATCCTGTATTGATTTTCAAGCACATACAAGGTTAAACCTTGAATATATGGACTTCTTACAGCCGTTTAATCCTGAATACGCAAATTTTACCTTATTTTGAACTGATTTTGAATGATTTACAGGATTAAAATATATTTTTACCTTGTTTACTGCTCATTTTCAGATACTTACACAGTTAATTTTTGTATAAGTGGGCTTAGTTTACTTGCCGCTTGCGTGAGGCATGCGGAGGGCAAGCCGTCAGGCTTGGTGCGAAGCCCCTCGCACACGTTC
>JANWVE010000205.1 GCA_025057675.1 Bacteroidia bacterium | reverse complement strand
ACCGTTAGCCCGTAGCACGCCGACCTTGTGGGCATGAGCGCAGCGAAACGCCCACAAGGACACGCCCAAAAAATAAATCAAAATTTTAACCCTACTCCTTTTGAAAACAATGTACTCCAACAATTTTTGTAAATTGTTATCAAAGTTGTAAATTTGGAAAAACAATGAAATTTAATTATCATTTTGGTGCAGTACTTCTGTGTGTCTTGTTGTTGAATTATGGTTGCAAAAAAAAACAAGACGAACCCGAGTCTAATTTCAAAGTAGAAATCAATACACAGATATTCCCTGCGGCAACTACTATCGCAGACACATTACAAGTCCGAGTAGGTTCTATCTGTCTTATGGGTATTACTCTCCGAAAAGGTAAAAATCCAATAAAACGAGTTACTATATTACGCACTAACCTGACTACTAACATAACTGAAACATTGAAAGATACTTTGTGCAGATCTCAAAATCCAACACTTAAAGTTAATGTATCTTCTAATCTAGGTAATATCAGCACACTCTGGCGATACGAAATCACTGCCCAAGATGAAGGTAACATTACAATAAAAAGACTTGTACATATACGCGTAGGACAGAAATGTCCTTCCTTAACTTTAAACTTTGTAGGCTTTACTAATTCAGATAGTAATCGTGTAAAAGTGCAAGCCACAGGTCTACCCACAGGTACTACATATCAATACTCTTATGATAATGGTGTATCTTGGACTTATTCAAACGAATTTACGTTCAAAACATCTGGTACAAAAATCATTTATGCAAGAGATAAAAATAACCCCTCTTGTATCACCAGTACGATAGTTGAAGTAACAGGTAAAAAAATACTCACGCATACCGTTGAATTAGGTGCAGAAATGAATACTACTCATCCCCATTTTTATGATGTGGAAGGTAAGACTGCATATTTTTACAGCGCTGCTTTTTCCCACCAAAACGTGATAGACTGGGTATATCGTACCTACGCAGGGAACAGTTATTTGTTCTCTCCTAAAAGCGCCGCAGACAGTAATTATTACAATATGAATGTTTGGACAACGCGCTTGCAAAGTAAATTTTTCAATCCTGTTTGGGTGGGTGAGTACAATAGTGCCATCTCTTCAGTTGAAATAAAAGCCGCTCAGCGAGGACTACAAAAAGACGTATCCCCCTCTTTTTACAGTCAAATCTGCATTCCTTTTATGGTAGTTAATTCTAGTAATCTTGTCAAAGGAAACGGAATCGCATACGTCAAAGAATTTCAAACAGGTGCAAATGGATACGCAAAAATTGAACTCAAATATTACCTTGTTCCATGAAAAACATTCATATCATCAACGGTCCGAATCTCAATTTGTTAGAAAAAAGAGAACCCGACATATACGGTAAGCAATCATTTGAGATTTTTTTTACACAATTACAACAGAGTTACAAAGTAAAAAACATTGCTCTTACGCTGTTTCAATCTAATTATGAAGGGGCTATCATTGAAAACATACATGCGCAAATTGATAAAGACTTAATAGGTTTAATCATTAACGCGGGGGCATATACACATTACAGCTATGCCATTGCGGATGCATTGCGGATATTATCTTGTCCTATTTTAGAAGTACATATCTCAAATATTTACTCTCGTGAGTCATTTAGACACGTGTCTGTACTTTCATCTCTAGTAAAGGGAGGCATTTTTGGATTAGGGTTAGAAGGCTATCGTTTAGCCGTAGAGTATTTATTAAGTCAAAATTTGTAACTTTTGCACGAAGTTTGCTGTGTTTACACAAACCTTAATATCAAGACCACATTACTATGATAAAAAAAATCATTCTTGCAGCTTTTGCTCTGCTATTCGCAGCACCCACTACCCAAGCACAAATAAAAGGGGGTGTATTTTTTGACCTCGGCAGCTCCTGGTTCCGTTACTCAGGAACCGCAGGCAGAGAAAACAAAGGCACCACAGGTAGACTCTCCTTTGGGGGAGGTATCCGTGTAGAGTACGCCTTGGGAGATATGTTCTCTTTAACAGGCGGTCTAGGATACAAAACCTACGGAGCTAATGGTAAAAATTACAAGCAAATAGATTTACCTAATCAGCAAACCACCACCAACGCCGACAAGTATCAATACAAATTAGGGTATCTTATCCTGCCTATTGGTGTTAAAGCAAATATCACTGAACTCACAGACGGTTTAACCCTAAATGGTAGTGTGGGCATACAACCTATGATTTTGATGGGGGGTAAATCCGATTACACAGGTGGAAATATACAAATCAACTCTAGCGAATATACTCCTAATGCATACGGATGGAAGGGGCTAAAATCCTCTAACTGGGCACAACCTTTTGACTTTGGCGTAAATATGGGCTTAGGTACAGACTTTTATATTGATGGAGTAGGCACTGTACAAGGACAGCTACTCATGAACATCAACTTTATCAAAATAGAACAAAGAAATATTAAGCAAATACCCTCCAAAATCACTGATAGCGGAACAGGAATAACCACTACCCAACCACGCGACTATAAAATGGGCGAAGGACAAGATAAAAACTTCATAAATAACAACGATACTAAACCACAAAATAGCAACATGTTTTTTGGCTTGCAATTAGGTTTCTTACTCGGCAGTAAAGAGTAAGCAAAGATCGTCGTATGGGATTAGCAATTATTACAGGGTAGCTTAAAACGCTACCTTGTTTTTTATCTTATTTTTGAATATTTTTGTTATATGCTTTTATTTACAAAAAAAGCCGTTATTCTAATTATTGTCTTGATTTGTGTTTTAGTGAATAGCTGTATAGAACGCCCTGCACCGCCTGTTGCCTACATAGCGCCTAAACCCGTTCTCAAACCTATGAATGTAAAAGACGTGTGGGTATTTCAAGGGGCTAATAAAATCATAGGAGGGTATGAATTAGACTCACAGCTATACATTCCTATTCAGAACTTAGAAGAGAAGCAGTTCACTTTTCAAGGTGGGATATGGGAAGACGGATTAAGTGCTTTACATCGTATTTATCCATTTTGGAAACCTTACACTACTACTCTCAAATTAGATAGGACTAATCCTCAAGATGCTGAACCCGTAGCCCTCAAATTTGAATATATATCTACTGCCAAAGAAGCTATATATGCAGGTAGTGGCACAATTGATGGCGAGAATTTTGACCGTGTTTCTTTAGCCTTTGATACTCTTACAGGTAGTACTGCGGTGTTAGTAAGGCAAAATTACGAGGTTTATGAAGGGAATTACTCAGGACATATAGCCCTGAACAGCGTCAATAATTATATTGAAATCCTCTCTCATAAAAATGAAGATGGAATGAGTATTCCTCTACCCAGCACTTGCTGGTTAGAAATAACTTACAAATCTGATGTCAATATTGATATAGCTGTTTTAGCTAAAAGCACGAGCAGCCCTGATTTTGTCATTAACAGTAAAGGGGGGTTGCTGCCACGTAGCACTTGGACTACTGCTTATATTAACATGGATTATTTGCTCGGCAATGGAATTATCACAAGTCAAACGTATAAGTATAAGTTAGATTTGAGGGCTAAGTTTAATGAAAACTTAGGAAAGCCTGTTCAGAACATTTATTTAGATAACATCAGGATACTGCATTTGTAATTTTTCACTTGTAAGTCTGATGGATTATTTTGTTTTTTTTGGGCGTGCCCTTGTGGGCAAAAGCCCACAAGGTCGGCGTGCTACGGGCTACGCTAACGCTTCGGTGCTGCGCTTCGCTCCGCACTGGGCTAACGCCCACCCTCCGCATGCCTCACGCAAG
>JANWVE010000204.1 GCA_025057675.1 Bacteroidia bacterium | reverse complement strand
GTAAAACATCCAAAGGCCGCTTGCGTGAGGCATGCGAAGGGCAAGCCGTCAGGCTTGGTGCGAAGCCCCTCGCCCACGCTCTTTTACTCTTGCCCGGGGGTGGGCGGGTGGGGGCGTAGCACCGTTAGCCCGTAGCACGCCGACCCGAGCGCAGCGAAGGGACACGCCCAAAAAAACTTAAAATAATAATACACTTATCATTAAAGTACACATCTTTATCTAAAACATTTAATCACTATTTTTGCAAGCATGAAATCTGCTCATCAAATTAGACAAGAATTTTTAGATTTTTTTAAGCAAAAACAGCATGAAATCGTTCCTTCTGCACCTATGGTCATCAAAGGAGACCCTACTTTACTCTTTACTAACTCAGGTATGAACCAATTCAAAGAATGGTTTTTAGGATACACTACTCCCAAATATCTCCGAGTAGCAGATACTCAAAAATGCCTTCGCGCTAGCGGTAAACACAATGACCTTGAAGATGTAGGAGTAGATACCTATCATCATACTATGTTTGAAATGCTCGGCAACTGGAGCTTCGGCGACTACTTCAAAAAAGAAGCCATTGCCTGGGCTTGGGAACTGCTCACCGAAGTATGGAAACTACCCAAAGACCGCCTATATGTAACCTACTTTAACGGAGACACCACAGAAAACCTCGAACCCGATATAGAAACCAAAGAAATATGGAAACAATACATCAGCGAGGATAGAATCAAACCCGCATCTAAAAAAGACAACTTCTGGGAAATGGGTGCTACAGGTCCCTGCGGACCTTGTACAGAAATTCATATCGACATCCGAACAGAAAACGAACGCAGACAAATCAATGGTTATGAACTTATCAATGCCGATAACCCCAAAGTAATAGAAATATGGAATCTCGTTTTTATGCAGTTTGAACGTAAAGCAGATGGTACATTAGTACCCCTACCCGCTAAACATGTAGATACAGGTATGGGATTCGAACGTATATGCGCTGTCATGAATGCTATCGAAACAAACTATACACAAACTTCTAATTATGATACCTCTGTCTTTCAGCCAATTATTGAAAAAATAGAACAGGTTACCCAAAAAAAATACACTCGCTTATTACAAGACAAAAAAGACATTGCCATAAGAGTATTAGCAGACCATATTCGTACTATTGCTTTCGCCATAGCTGATGGGCAACTACCCTCTAATACAGGCGCAGGATACGTTATACGCAGAATTTTGCGAAGAGCTGTAAGATACTACTACTCGTTTTTAGAAAGAAAAGAACCTACTCTCTGCCTTTTAGTAGATACTTTATCCGAACAAATGAAACCAATATTTCCTGAATTAGATGCACAAAAAAATTTGATTATCAGAGTTATACAAGAGGAGGAGAGGTCTTTTTTACGTACCTTAGAAAGAGGCATACAACTATTTGAAAGTTATCACGCGCAGCATAATACAATAGATGGTCAGTTTGCTTTTGAACTATATGATACTTATGGCTTTCCCTTAGATTTAACCCAGCTTCTTGCTCGTGAAAAAGGCTTAAAGGTAGATACAGAGGGTTTTGAAAAAGCTATGCAGGTTCAAAAAGATCGTTCTCGTGAAGCAACTAAAATCAACGCAGGCGATTGGGTTACCTTGAAGGAAATAGAACAAGTGGAACATCTCATCTATCAACCTGATTTTAATAGCACCAATAAAATTACCGAAGCACCCACAGATTGCCACACTTTTATTGCTAAGTACCGTACTGTTACTATCAAAAACAAAACTCAATACCAAGTAGTATTAGAGAAAACCCCCTTCTATGCCGAAGCAGGCGGACAAATTGGAGATACAGGCACTTTAACCTCTGTACATGAAACCATAACTGTTTTAGATACTTTCAAAGAAAATAATCTCATCATTCATGCCGTTGATAAGTTACCTGAAAAACCTCATTTAGAGTTTTACGCCCAAGTAGATGTACAAAAAAGAAAGCGTATTATGGCTAACCACACAGCCACACACTTACTTAATGCTGCTCTACGCCAAGTATTAGGCAATCATGTTACACAAAAAGGTTCTTATGTAGGTGATGCTTATTTGCGTTTTGATTTTTCTCATTTTAGCAAACTGACCGATGAAGAGTTAGAAAAAATTGAAAATATAGTCAATGAAAAAATAAAACAAGGTATAAATCAAGATACACGCTGGTATCCTATTCAAGAAGCCCAAAAACTGGGCGCCCAAATGGTTTTTGGGGAGAAATATGGTGAGCAAGTACGTGTAGTAACTTTTGACCCTCATTTTAGCATGGAGTTTTGCGGGGGACTACATGTTCTCAACACGCAAGAAATTCGGTTATTTAAGTTAGTAAGTGAAAGTTCTATTACTGCGGGTGTACGCCGAATAGAAGCCATTACAGGAGATATAGCTTTTGAACGCTTACAACAGCAACAAAAAACAATACAAGTATTACAAGAATGGTTCAAAACAAAGGATGTACTCAAAGCAGTAGAACAGCTAATAGAAAAAAACAAAAGTTTAGAGCAGCAGCTCTTACAAGCCCAGCAGTTTAAGGTTCAGATGATGGTAAAGCAGTTAAAGGCACAGGCTATTGAAAAAGAAGGTACATACTACATTTTTTCGCAAATAGATGCTGATAGCACAGAGATGGTTCGCCAGATTTGTTTTGAGTTAAAACACAAGTGTAAAAGTGTTTATCTTGTTTTAGTGGCTGATATTGACCAAAAACCTCATATATCGGTTATGCTTTCTGAGGATGTGGTAGCAAAAGGAGCAAATGCGATTGAAATTGTAAGGGAGCTTGCCAAAGAAATTCAAGGTGGGGGAGGAGGACAGCCTTTTTTCGCTACCGCGGGAGGAAAGAATGTACAAGGGCTAAGTCAGGTTTTAGAAAAAGCAAAAAAGATGGCTGATATTGTATAATTTTGATAGGTTTTTTAAGCGTAAGTTCGCAAACAAGCTGTAAGGTGTGGTAGTTCTGTTCCTTGCATCTGCTTTTACTTTTCTTTATCTTGCAGTATGGAGTATGATTTCGTTAATGGAGCTTTATTGTTAGTGGATAAACCATTGCATTGGACTTCTTTTGATGTAGTAGCGAAGCTTAGAAAGTTGTGTAAAGTCAAAAAAATAGGTCATGCAGGCACTTTGGATCCATTAGCTACGGGTCTTTTAATCGTATGTACGGGTAGAAAAACAAAGTCTATTCAGGAGTATCAAGAGTTAAAAAAGACTTATCAAGCTGTTATCACGTTGGGAGCTACTACGCCCACCCACGATGCAGAATTTCCTCCTCAAAACCCTCAACCTTATCAACATATTACCCAAAGTCAGGTTGAGGAAGTAATACAACATTACTTTACAGGAGATATTGTTCAGACGCCCCCTATTTATTCAGCAGTCAAGGTGAGGGGAAAAGCGGCTTATGAACTAGCGAGAAAAGGCAAAACTGTAGAATTACAACCTAGACCTATACACATTTATCGTTTTGAGGTTCTCAATTTTGATTTACCTCATTTAAGCGTGGAGATAGAGTGTAGTAAAGGTACGTATATTCGGCGTTTAGCGCATGATTTAGGGCAACAGTTGGGTACTGGCGGATATCTAACTTACTTACGCCGTACTAAAATTGGAGATTTTGATGTATCGCAGGCTAAAACTATACAGGAATGGATAGATATTCTTACCTCATCTAATTTGTAATGTTAGTCAATTCGGGGATTAGGTTTTATTTTGGGCGTGTCCCTCGCTGCGCTCGGGTCGGCGTGCTACGGGCTGACGGTGCTACGGGGGGGGGGGCCCCCCCCCCCCCCGCGCGGGGGGGGGGGGGGGGGG
>JANWVE010000203.1 GCA_025057675.1 Bacteroidia bacterium | reverse complement strand
TGCGTGAGGCATGCGGAGGGTGCGTCAGCAGTGCGCAGCACCGAAGCGATAGCGTAGCCCGCAGCACGCCGACCCGAGCGCAGCGAGGGACACGCCCAAAAAGTAAAATTTATCCAGTTGATATAAAAAATTAGACCTTATTAGTAGTGTATATATGGATAGTTAGGTTCTGCATATACATCTTTGTACAGTTCCTCAGCAGGGGGGAACGGAGACTCGTCAGCAAATCTGACACTCTCTTCTACAATCTGATTGACTTTTTGTTCTATGGCTTCACATTGAGCTTCTGTGGCACCTGCTTCAATCGCTTCTCGTTTTAAGTCCATAACAGGGTCGAGCATTTTGAACTGTTCTAATTCTTCTTTGGTTCTGTACTTTGCGGGGTCGGACATAGAATGCCCCCTGTACCGATAAGTTCTTATTTCTAAAAATGCAGGACCGTGCCCCTGGCGAGCTAATTCCACATATTTTTTAGTGGCTTCATACACTTCACGAGTTTCCATTCCATTTACTTGTTCAGAGGGCATATCGTATGCTAAGCCTAACTTGTAGATATCTGTAACATTAGAAGTGCGTTCTACCGAAGTTCCCATTGCATACAAATTGTTCTCACAAATAAAAATAACGGGTAATTTCCATAACATAGCCATATTAAATGTTTCATGCAAAGCACCCTGACGTACAGCACCATCACCCATAAAACAGACACATACACTATCTTCTTTGAGATATTTTATTTTGAATGCAATGCCTGCCCCTAGTGGAATTTGTCCGCCTACGATGCCATGTCCGCCCATAAAACGATGCTCTTTGGAAAATAGGTGCATTGACCCG
Source organism: Bacteroidia bacterium (assembly GCA_025057675.1). GTDB lineage: Bacteria > Bacteroidota > Bacteroidia > JANWVE01 > JANWVE01 > JANWVE01. The sequence continues at coordinate 3,035 of JANWVE010000203.1, read as the reverse complement.
CCTTTACCTTTTGAACATCCTGTAATTTTGCCGTACAATTCAGCCATTATGCTATTAGCGGACATTCCTTTGGCGAGGGCTTGTCCATGTTCTCGATAAGCGGAGATCATATAATCATCGGGGCGTAGGGCTGCGGCTACTCCTACGGCTACGGCTTCTTGCCCAATGTATAGATGACAGAAACCTCTTATTTTTTGTTGTGTCTGGTATATAAAGCCTGCTTTCTCTTCAAACTTGCGCATCAAAAGTGCTTGCTCGTACCAATTGAGTAAGAATTCTGCGGTGTACTCAGTTTTTTCTTCTTTTTTAGTTTGTGCTTTTCTCGCCATAGCACAAATCTATAAAAAATGCGTCCAAAACTCAAAACAGATTGCCAAAAATATTCTATTCAACTTTATTTTTACTTGATTTTGAGTTTGTTACAAAGATGAACAGGAGTAAATTTTTTGGGCGTGCCCTTGTGGGCGTTTCGCTGCGCATATACCCCACAAGGTCGGCGTGCTACGGACTGACGGTGCTACGCCCCACCCCCTGGGCAAGGGTAAAAGCGTGGGCGAGGGATTTCGCACCCAGCCTGACGGCTTGCCCTCCGCATGCCTCACGCAAGAACCTTGGCAGGTCGGCAGAGTCTATTTATTCAAAGATATACCTTGTAAGCGTCTGAAAATGAATACTAAACAAGATAAAAAATATACTTTACCTTGTAAATACTTGAAAATCAATTGAAAATAAGGTAAAACTTCTAAAATCAGGGTAAAAGGGTTATCAAAAGTTCATGTATTCAAGGTTTAACCTTGTACATGCTTAAAAATCAATGTAAAACAAGATAAAACACACACAGTTGAAACAAGATAAAAAATTTTAACCTTGTAAATAATTGATAATCAGTCTAAAAGAAAGTAAAGCAAACGCATGTATACAAACAAAATAAAACGTCAAAAAGCTGCGTGCGTGAGGCATGCGGGGGGTGCGTGAGCAGTGCGTAGCGCAGCGTAGCACCGAAGCGATAGCGCAGCCCGCAGCACGCCGACCCGAGCGCAGCGAGGGACACGCCCAAAATAAAATTATTTTTGAGAATTCATACTCTCAATAAAACTTATGGAATAGTCCACTCTTTATTTTTGTTCGTAGATACAAATATGAAATACTGGCAAATAATTCTTTTTGCATTATTGTTTGTATCTTGCCAAGCGCAAAATAAAAATAAGGTTAAAAACATGAATACAGTTGTCTCTCCTAACGCCCAAACAGCTACCCTTGCAGGGGGATGCTTCTGGTGCATAGAAGCCATTTACCTTGAAGTAGAAGGGGTAGAAAGGGTAGTATCAGGTTATACGGGTGGTCATAAACCTAATCCCACCTATGAACAAGTATGCTCAGGTAATACAGGACATGCAGAAGCCGTAGAAATCAAGTTCAATCCTGATAAAATTAGTTATAAGGAGATATTGGAAATATTTTTTACCATTCACGACCCAACCACCCTCAACAGACAGGGTAATGATATAGGTACACAATACCGCTCCGCAATCTTTTATCATACTCCTGAACAAAAAGCAATTGCAGAAACAGTAATTAAAGAGGCTCAAAATCAATGGCAAAATCCTATTGTAACAGAACTCGTACCTGCACAAACTTTCTACAAAGCAGAAGATTATCATCAAAATTACTACAATTTACACCCTAATCAGGGATACTGCGCAGTGGTCATAAGTCCCAAGATCGCTAAGTTTAGAAAAACTTTCAAGGATAAATTAAAAAAATCATGAACGCTGTATATAATCCTTTTTTGCTTTCTGCTTATGAAGTTTGTATTTTACATGATAAGGCTTTTTTTGAAGCTAAACACGCTATCATGCAAAAATGGGAACGCTTTTTATCTCATACGGCAGACGAAATCTATCCATTTTTATCTAGGTCTACCTGCATACTCCCTGACGAGGTAAAAATGAGTACACCCAAAATCTCCAAAGGTGAGAACTATCAAGGAATGCCTTACATGGTATTAGATTATCCCAGATATTTTGGCAAAGAAGATATCTGTGTATTCAGGAATATTTTACTTTGGAACAGGGGCTTATACAGCACTTGGGTATTTCAAGGTAAATATCTTCCTTTGGCTGTTCAATCATTTTCACTCCCGAGTGAAGTTGAAATTTATTTGCATCAAAATACAGATAAATGGGTGCATGAAATATCACCAGGAGACATACTCTTAGAACCTTCCACTTATTCTAATTTTATTTTAGAAACGCTTAATAAGTTAGATTATTTGAAGTTTAGCGCTTTTTTGTCTTTTGAACAATGGAATGTTGGATTATCTGATAGGGTGTATAAAGTTTTTTCTTGCTTGGGATGATATTTTTTTGGGCGTGTCCCTCGCTGCGCTCGGGTCGGGCTACTACGCACTACGCTTCGCTACGGTGCTACGCTAACGCTCCGCACTGCCTAACGGCATGCTGCGTATCCCTCACGCAGCAGTCTTTGGATGTTTTACCTTGTTTTCATACATACATTTGCTTTACCTTGTTTAGTCTTGATTATCAAATACTTACAAGATTAGAATTTTTTACCTTGTTTGAAGTGTTGTTACTTTACCTTGTTTTGTATTCATTTTCAAGTATTTACAAGGTTAAATCTTGAATACATGGACTTTTTTATACTCCCCTTAACCCTGAATACACATTTTTTGCCTTATTTTCAATTGATTTTGAATAAGTTGTAAGATTAAAAATTAAGTTTTATCTTGTTTAGTGTTCATTTTCAAATACTTACAAAGTTAAGTTTTGAATAAGTGAGATGAGCCTACTTGCTGCTTGCGTGAGGCATGCGAAGGGCGTGCGTCAGCACGGTGCGCAGCGAAGCGTAGCACCGAAGCGATAGCGAAGCCCGTAGCACGCCGACCTTGTGGGCATGAGCGCAGCGAAACGCCCACAAGGACACGCCCAAAAAAATAAAAAATACCCCTCATAATTACACCTCAGGTAAAATGTATCCGCCTGGGGCTTTTTATTTGGAAATAAATAGAGTTTATG
>JANWVE010000202.1 GCA_025057675.1 Bacteroidia bacterium | reverse complement strand
TTTGTTTTTTTTTTTTATTTTTTTTTTTTTTTTTTTATTTTTTAATTTTTTTTTTTTTTTTGGGCGTGCCCCTTGCTGCGCTCGGGGCACGCCAAAAAAAGAAATTACTCTTTAGACTTAATATACTTGTCAAACTCTAAAAAACAACTTCAATCTTTTATATTTTCTATTGAAGAAGATTATTCACCTGCTCTGGAGTTGGAATATGAAAAGCACCCCACTTCTTGATAATGATATTATTTTTAACTAAAACACAACTCGGAAATGAACGTATCATCGTTTTGAGCAAATCTTTATCTGTACTGTAAATCGGAAAATGTGGCTTTCGAACCTCATTAAAAAACTTAATGTCTGCTTTTACCTCTCCTGATAAGCCAATTATCGTATAATTTGCTTTTTCGTACAATGCTAATTTTTCTAAACTGTTCCATTGCGGAATAGGTTTTTTAACGTCAAGAATGACAATTAAATAATTCCCTTTTGATATATCCTTTTCTATGCCCGTTACAGGAAAAGGATTCCCGTTTTTGTACTCATGAAATTCAATAAGGGGTAGATTTCTATACGCATAGATGCTTATCCAACCGCTCACTATGGTAAAAATTACTACCGTAAAATTGACCCATATATCGTTTTTCAAATAAGGTAAAATTTCTTTACGCTGCTTGAATATCCACCCAATAAAGACCATAATTACTAAATCTTTGATAAAAGATTGTTTGGGAGTGAATTTAATTGCTTCACCAAAACAACCACAGCTTTTTACTGCACCCGTAATAGCAGAATAACCTGTTAAAAAAGTAAAATATAACATCATCAACAAGGCTACCCAAGCAGTAATTTTCATTCTAAAACCTACTACCATTGCCGCACCCACCGCTATTTCTAATACGGAAATAAACATCGCTAAACCTACCGAATATGCATCTAAAAAGGGCAAATGAAATACTTTATGAAAATACTCATCTAATTTGCGGCTAAAAGCCACAGGGTCTACCACCTTTACAAACCCCGATATGATAAACCAAATGCCGCATATCCATAAACTTAACCAAGTTATTGCTATACGCATACAGTAGATTTTACAATATTGAACAGAGGTTCAAAAATACGTATTTGTACGGATACAACTGACTTTGTAGCCATTTTAACTTTGTAATATGAAAAATGTCATCATATTTTTGTTTGTTGGAGTGATTTTATCTTGTTTTGCCCAATACGAAGGACAGCCAACCTTAAATCTAGGCTTTGGGCTTTCGGGTGGAAAGTTCAATAATGGCATATTCAAGGCAAGATATGACCCTGATCAAGGAAAGGCGGATATAAGTTCTGCTCACATAGACCAAAATAGATATCAGAATAATTTATATCCTATTGAGATTGAATATCTCAACAAAAATATTTTATTCAGAACAGGCTACTGGATACCTGGCAGTCAGGAAAGAGATTTATATACTAAGGTATACATTACGCCTGCTTATCAGTTAGAAATGGCTTTTGGCGGGTATGCCTCAAAGTTTGGCTTTTTTGGAGGTTTTCACTACTTTGGTACTGTAATGAAAGGCACTGTAAAAACAGATCGAGCTAATTTTCCCACACCTATCACCTCCCCTGTACAAATAAAACCTGAAGATACAGTTGCTAAATACTATTTTATCAACAAAATGGGATGGAACGAACAAGGGTTAAATGTACATCTCTGCATCGGAGAAAAAAGACTCAAAAAATTCAGCTACTACATAAATCTTACTTCTACAAGTGCCTATTTTATGGATATAAAACAAAAAGCAAGAGGTATAGGACACATTTTTGAATTCAGCACTATCATCCCCTTTAATAAAAATAAAGACTGGGGATTATTTTACCGTATAGGATACAGAGTTAATAATACCAAGCAGCTAACCTTGGGCGAATTATACTTTCCCTCTACTCATGTAACACAAACGTATTTCATGTTTGGTTTATTCTTACCAGCTACTATACTGCAAGCTTGTACAGCTGAAGGAAGTAGTACTCGTGATAATCCAGTAAGAAGATGGGGAGAAATGTGGAGAGACTATAACCGAAATAGATAACTTCAATCTTTTGTTAAATTTAACTAAATAAGCATATGAATAGAGTTTATGAACAGAAATTTTATAGCAAAACTCTTGACTTTATTTTATGCTGATTTTCAACATGTTGCATATAAAAGTATAAAACAAACTCTTTTTTTATAAAACATTGATTATCATTGTTTTGCATAATCAAGAAATTTTATCTAACCTTGTGTTCATAAAGTCTAATATAATAAAATCGTCTTTCTTTTGTATAATAGTGATATATTTACCCACAATCTTGACATCGGGAATATATTATTCACTATTAGCCCAAAATCCTCATATTAACGCAATAAGATATGTAAGGATTAGTCCTACGGGCAAATATGCAGCTTCTTGTTCGGATAATGTATTATGTATATGGTCTTTAACTGAAAAAAAAGTGCTGCATACATTCCAAGAAAGCACTTCAAACATAAGTTTTGGCACTGATGAACTGTTGTATAAAGTTGAAATGCAAGGTAAAAAGTGTGTAGTATCTCAAATAGAAGTAGGGTCTGGAAGTAAAAAAACTATTTTCGAAAAAGAAAACTTAACAAATATCGAATTATCTCCCAAAGCCAATTACCTTGCTGCTAAACTAGATGGCTACTTATTCGTAGCAGATTTAAGAACGGGGCAGTCTATTGAAAAATTTAGAAGTTATCCCAGCATGGCAAGCAGTACTGACTTGTTTTTTAGTTATGATGAGAAATACCTTTATCAAGTTTCTAATCTACAGGTTTTTAATAGGTTTATCGTTGAAAATGGACAAAAAGATTGGGAAATGAACAAGCCGCTCAATGATAAACTGATGATAAAAACAATCTGCAACATACGAGAGAAATGTTTTATAGCTGGGAAACTCTCATTAACTGACAAAAACGCCTATAATGCTTATGTGTTTGGTGAGAATAAAAATCAGCTCTCTGCATGGAATGACAATGATTTTGAAGTATTCAAAGCCATTTTTAACCCTGCTACTCAAAATGAAGTGATATTAGCTTCATCATCAAATGAAATTGGTTACACGGTTAATGTGGACGGGGTTATATTCAAATTCCTGAAAACTAAAATTGCCACAAAAGATTTTTTAAGAGATATTGACCTCTCCCAAGATGGTAAATATTTGATTGTAGCTTCATCCAGTGGATACGGGGCAACGCAGCAAGGTAAAAAAGGCTATGCTAAAATAGAAGTATACGAATGGGGTAGCAGAAAAAAACTAATGGAGTTTTAACGGAATTAAGTTTCATCGTGCTTTTTAATGGGTACATTTAAGAGATTGATTGAGTTTTTAATTAGTGGATTTTATTTTGGGCGTGTCCCTCGCTAACGCTCGGGTCGGCGTGCTACGGGCTGACGGTGCTACGCCCACCCCCTGGGCAAGAGCGACAGTGTGGGAGAGGGGCTTCGCACCAAGCCTGACGGCTTGCCCTCCGCATGCCTCACGCAGAGAACGCTGCAAGTATGCTAACTCTATTTACTCAAACCTTAACCTTGTAAGTACTTGAAAATGAATACTAAACAAGGTAAAAACACATTTTAACCTTGTAAATTATTGAAAATCAATACTAAATAAGGTAAAGCTTGAATGTTCAGGATTAAAGGATTGTTAAAAGTTCATGTATTCGGAGTTTAACCTTGTACATACTTGAAAATGAACTCAAAACAATATAAAACCAACACAATTCAAACGAGGTAAAAATTTTTTAATCTTGTAATTGTTTGATAATCAAAACTAAACAAGGTGAAGCAAACGTATGCATACGAACAAGGTAAAACATCCAAAGGCTGCTGCGTGAGGCATGCGGAGGGTG
>JANWVE010000201.1 GCA_025057675.1 Bacteroidia bacterium | reverse complement strand
TCATGAAACTCGGTGTTCAGCTATATAACTTTAAGTTAATCAATTCTTTATCTTTCTGTTCATAAAGTCTATTATTTTTAGTTTAAGAATAAGAGTATTCTCATATCTAACTAACTTTGTAGTGCCTTGCCTATTCCTTACCTATTCAATGCAGTAGTAAGAGATATAGTTAGGTATAGTTAAGAGTCATAAGTCATAAATTTTCTACATCAGTTATTTATTTTTGAGTTTTAGACATATTATCACTTTCTTTTAAGTGGGCTTCGAGGTGTCTAAAAAGGGTAAAAAATTAGATTTTTTGCCATAAATTATTGATATTGATATTGACTGATTTACAAAATTTAGTTTTTAAAAAATTGGACTTTTTGCACATCTTCAACCCTGACGACTTCCCTCCGCATGCCCCACCCAAGCGCCAATTAAACTAATCCTACTATACAAAGTGTAATCTTGTAAGTAACTCATAATGAACAGAAAACAAGATAAGAATATATTTTTGCCTTGCAAACATTTGAAAATGAATGAAAAACAAGGTAAAGTCCCTTTAATCCTGATTAAAGAGACTTATTAAGGTTTATGTATTCATGATTTAACCTTGTAAGTATTTGAAAATGAGTAAAAAGTAAAGTAAAACGATAGCACTTAAAACAAGGTAAAAAATTTTAATCTTGTAAATACTTGATAATCAATATTAAACATATTAAACAAGGTATAGCAAAGATGTGTATAAAAGCAGGGCAAAGTATCAAAAAGCATGCTGCGTGAGGCATGCGAAGGGCGTGCGTTAGCACGGTGCGAAGCCCCCGCACACGCCCCTAACACCATAACCAGGGGGTGGGCGGGTGGGGCGTAGCACCGTTAGCCCGTAGCACGCCGACCCGAAGCGCAGCGAAGGGACACGCCCAAAAAAGTAAAATAAACCATTAAATCTTGTTACCACTTCCACCTTATCCCTATGTATATCACTCTGCCCACAATGGGCGCATACACCAAAGTAGTATCAAAATAAGGACTATAAGGATTATCAGGACTAATAATAGGCTGAGGCTGCTTTACATTAAGCAAATTTTCTCCACCTAAATATGCCTCCCAACGCTTTTTAGAAATAAATTGCACCTGTGCTAGTAAAAGCCAATAACTTGGAGCATAATCAGGTCTTTGATAAAGGATAGGATTGTTACGCGTACTAGGTAATCGCTGCTTACCATGATATTGTAAGGTAAGGTCAAATTGCCATTTTTCATTATGAGTTAAATAAGATAATGTACCTAAGCCCCTGTGTTTAGAAACAAAAGGTCTTTCTACCATTTTATCTTGAAACGTGATTTTTACATCATAGTACTTATAGGCCAGCTTTGATGTCAAATTTTTGAAAAGTTCATATTCTATCTCTGCTTGTGTATAGAACGCGTACGACTTACCTTGCAAATTATAAAATAAAATAGCCTGTGAATTAGCATCATAGTCCTCTATCACTTGCTGCTTAAATACAGTATAAAAACTTTCTACCGACCAACGCCCTGCCCGATTTTTTAGAATGAATTTTTTATCTACACTTATTCCAAAATTCCAGCCTATTTCAGGTTTTAGATTCTCTTGAATAATCCACACTCTACTACTAGCAAGACTGTTAAAGTTCTCTGTAATGATATTAGGTATGCGCGTACCCTTACCTAAAATAAGTCTAAGTGTAGTTTGTGAGAATAAACTCCATTTGGTATGCACTCTTGGGGTGAGTATCCAGCCCCATAGGTTATGATAATCTACTCTTGCACCTGTAAGAAGAGTATGTTTTCTACCCCGCTTCCAGGTGTGCTCAGCAATACCACCCAAAGTATGCTCTGTACGCCTATAAAATAGGTAAGCATTTTTTTCAAGTATATCTTCATAACGGTACTGCAAAGAAAATTTAGTAGAATGGTTTATATGCAAAGGTTCATCATAAATTACCTGAAAGTTAGCGAGGTTTTGATATCCTGCATAGAGATATCTACCCAATTTTGCATCTTGTTGATGATGTATACCTGAATATAAAATTCCCAAGGAACGCCCCTTTTTTTCAAAAGAACGCCCCGCTTTGATAAAATAATCCATGCGTTGATTCTCAATGTTTATATTATACATCATGGTATTATGGGAGTGCATACCTTCCTGATGAACTTGTCCGCTTGTGCGAGTTTCGTACAATCCTCGAAGTACAGTTTTTATCTCCCATTTATCATTAGGGCGATAAGTCCATTTTTGTAATCCTGTGACTACATTATGCATAGCCATATCCATAAAACCATCTTGATTTTGGTCTATGCTTTTGGGCATAGTTCCTGTGTGCAAAAAAGTTATACCTGTCCATTTTCTACCCAAGGAATGCTTGACATTTGCACTAATCTCACTACGAGATAAATGATTAGTGTATCCTCTCAAAAATACTCTGTCTTCAACAGTTTCGGGACAATAAAAGTTAATTTGAATCTGTCCCGTGATACTCTCGTAACCCTGTAAAACTGAACCTATGCCTTTACTTACGTGAATTTCTTCTACCCATGATGCAGGTATGTCCGTCAACCCTGAGAATAAATTAAGTCCTCGTATTAAAGGCGTGTTTTCTATACTCAAAAGAACATACTTTCCTGAAAGGCCTAATAGGCTAATTTTACGAATACCTGAAGATGCGTCTGCGTAAGTAACATCTACGGAGGGGTTAGTTTCAAAGCTCTCTGAAACACTGCAACAAGCCGCGCGCCTAAATTCTTTATCTGTAATAACCTCTTCGCGAATGGGCAAAGTATTGATTAAAGTAGTATTTTGTCTTTCTGTAATGACTACCTCTTGGGTATGTTGAGGTCTTAAGACAATATTCAACTTTGTTTCATGGCATACATATAAACTATCTTTAATATATCCCAGTTGGTTTACCACTATCCAAAAGGGTTTTTTTATGCTATCGGGGAGGTGAAGGTGAAAGTATCCTACACTATCTGTTTGAGTGTGGATATAAGTATGGGTGGGTAGTTGTATTAGAGCATATTGTATAGGTTTTTGATGAACATCGACTACAGTTCCTGAAATAACCTGCTGGGCAGGCAGATAGTAAACGCACAGTAGTGCGGCGCAGGTAAGAAAATACTTTGCTTTCATATCCTATGAGCATTACTTAGTTAAATAATTTGATTAGCTGATAAGCAAGAGCAAGTGTATGCTTGCTTTAAGCTCATAGTCGTAGTGGGAAATATTCTATTGGGTAGATATCCCATTTAGAAGAGGAACAGGTTTTTTTGTTGTATTTACATTTTGGGAGGGGAGCAGCTGCAATATAATAGTCAGAGGGTCTTGTGGTACAAGAAAAGTTTTTTTTGAGGGTTTTAGGTAATTCTTGTAAGCACTCTTTATGATTTTTTTTGATGTGATAGGTTAGTTTGCAGCAGTCGCTAGGAGTAAAGTATTCACCGTAGCAGTTATTTTGAGTTTGGGTTTTTGGATTTATATGTTCTTTCGAGGGGTTATTTTTTTTGTTTTTATTACAGCAAGTCTTCTCTACGTTATGGTTAAGTTTCTTATTACAGTCATGTTTTTGGGGTATGAGGTGGGTTTGAAGGGTATTTTGAGAGGCACAAAAATGCACAAACAGGGGTATACCTATGTTGTACAGTGTAAAACTGATAATCAATATAGGTACTATCCATTTGTGCCTTGTGCCTTGCATGTATGCAAAGTTAAGTAACTTTTAAGTATTTTCCAAATGAGATTGATAGTTAATTTTTTATTTTTTGGGCGTGTCCCTTCGCTGCGCTTCGGGTCGGCGTGCTGCGGGCTAACGGTGCTGCGCCCCACCCGCCCACCCCCTGGTTAAAGAGTTTTAGAGTGGGCGAGGGGCTTCGCACCGTGCTGACGCACGCCCTCCGC
>JANWVE010000200.1 GCA_025057675.1 Bacteroidia bacterium | reverse complement strand
AGAATAGATTTTAACCTTGTTTTGTGTTTATTTTCAGATACTTACAAGATTAAGTTTTATATAAGTGGGATTAGCTTACTTGCCACTTGCGTGAGGCATGCGGAGGGCAAGCCGTCAGGCTTGGTGCGAAGCCCCTCGCCCACACTTTTCCTCTTGCCCAGGGGGTGGGGCGCAGCACCGTTAGCCCGTAGCACGCCGACCTTGTGGGCTATATGCGCAGCATAACGCCCACAAGGACACGCCCAAAATAAAAACTTAAAGTAATACTACACTACGCCTGAATTAAATCAGGAATGACATTATTAACAGGCTGATCAATAGGTAAAGATATGTAAAAAGTAGTATTGCCAGGTTCAGAAATAAAATACATTTTACCGTTATGCTTCTCCACAATTTTTCTACAAATATCTAACCCCAATCCTGTACCCTCACCTTGAATCTTAGTGGTAAAGAAAGGTTCAAAAATTTTATCCTGTATTTCCAATGGAATGCCTGGTCCGTTATCATTGATAGAAACTAAAACATTATTTTCCCTAACCTCAGTTTTGAGCGTCAGACGCCCTTTGTACTGCATGGCTTGTAAAGCATTTACTATTACGTTCGTCCATACTTGACTTAACTCATCCGCGTAACAATTGATATTCGGCAATTCAGCAAAATCTGTAATTACTTCTACACCATGCTTCATTTGATTATGGTACAAAATCAAAACAGTTTCTAAACTTTCATTGATGTTCGTGGGAGTAAGTGTCTCCTCTGCTTGTCGGTGAGTGTAAGTTTTAAGTGCAGATACAATCTTTTTAGTTTTATTCGTAGCTAATAAAATGGTATCTATATTCACTTTCAGCCTTCCTATGCGCGCTAGAAACTCTAATATGTCCTCATAATTCTGTTGCTGAAATATCGGAATGAGGTTTTCTACGTTGTTAATTAGTCCCACTTGAACCAATGAAAAAGCAATATCTGATGCATTCTCAATATTGTGTTTTTCTAAAATTTCTGTAATCTGTTTTCTATATGCTCTTTCCTCACGAGAGGTAAGTGCAACTCTTTGATTAAGCATGTAACTGACCGCATTTTCAAACACTTCTGCGAGATTTACAGGTAAATCCGTATGTAAAGATTGATGTACTAATTTAGGTAGATTTTCTTGCATGTTTTCAGCAGATGCTTTGATAGCTCCAATAGGCGTGTTAATTTCGTGTGCTACACCTGCTACTAATTGTCCTAATGCAGCCATTTTTTCATTTTGTACCATTTGTGTAAAAGAACGTTTAATTTCTTGTGTTTGCTCTTCTACCTTTCTCGCCAAATTAGCCGCTAAATCACTTAGCTCTGCTTGGGCTTTTTTCAAGGCAGTAATGTCGTTCAACCCTGCTACAATCACTTTCTCATTGTTCAGTGTCATCACTTGTGCCGATGCTAGTACCGTAATGACGCTGCCATCATCTAATTTTAAGTCAATTTCTTTATCCTCAAACTTACCTTTTTCAATTATTTCCGCAAAAACTGGTTTAGATTGTTCTTCTGAAACATAAAAACTAACTGTATCTCGCCCTATAATTTCATAGATAGGTATTTTGAGTAGTTTAGCCATAGCTTGGTTAGCTTGGATAATTGTTCTATTGCTTACCTTGCTGATAAACAGACCCACAGGAGCGGCTTCAAAAATTCTTTGGGCATTAGCGGCGTTGCGTTCTGCTTCGGCTTGGGCTAAGCGCATCTGCTCTTGGGTAGCATGTAGCTCCTCTAAATTTTGTTTTAGTTCCTCCTCACGTGCAATTAGTTCCTGATTCTTTTGTTGAATTTGTAATTCATTTTGAATGTTCTGTAAAGCAACAGAAAGTGAGTAAGATAAAGCATAAACCATATTCAATTCATCTTCGCTAAATACACGCTCATAATTACAATTATCCCAGCCAATCAAACCATAGAATTTGTTTTCCATAAAAATAGGAGAGACAATCAAAGATTTAGTATTTTGAGCAACTTGAATGTCTTTCAAAATGCTTGGCTTCATGTCTTTAACTACTGCTTGAAAAATCTGGTTTTTAGCAATACTAGTATGAAATTCATCAAACAAACTGATGGGTAGATGATGCATCTGAGGATCGTTTATTATACCACATACACCGCTCTGGGTCCATTCTAATTTTTGACTAATGGTAATTATTTCATCGTCACTAAAGCTATCTCTTTCAAAGTAATAACCTCTATCCATCTTCAATACTTTGCCCACCGTAGATAAAATAAACTCTACTACTTCGGATGGATTTTTTTGAGCTAGTAATTTTTCGTTGGCTTTAGCTACGGCACTGAATAACTCACTCTTGTATGCTGTACTTTCTTTCTCTTTGACTAATGACTCCTGAGTGGTTTGCAACTCTTCTAAATTCTGACGTAGTTCCTCCTCTCTTGAAGCCAGCTCTTGATTGAGTTTCTCTAATTTTTGCTGTTGTAACTTACGTTCTGTGATGTTGGTATGAGAACCTGCCATACGATATGGTATTCCTTTTTCATCTCTTAACACTACGCCTTTACTCAATATCCATATATATTCTCCCTGCTTGTTACGCATAGGAATTTCTATCTCATACTTAGGTATCTTACTTTCGAGATAAGCCTGTACCTCTGCAAATACTCGCTCTATATGATCAGGATGTACAAGACTTGAAAATGTATTTAATTCATTAGCAAGTTCATGATCCTCGTACCCTAACATTGACTTCCATTTAGGAGAATAAAAAACATAATTCGTTCTCAAATCCCAATCCCATATACCATCATTTGTACCTTCAATTGCCAACTGAAAGCGTTCCGTTAATTCATCTGATTTCTGCTTCTCTCGTATTAAAGCTTCCTGTGTAGATTGCAACTCTTCTAAATTCTGACGTAGTTCCTCCTCTCTTGAAGCCAGCTCTTGGTTAATTTTTTGCAATTTTATCTCGGCCTGCATAGCATCTTCAGCCGACTGAGTAAGTTCATCCGATAGTTTTTTAGACTCCTCAATAATTTCTATCAAACGACCTTCATTTTGGTTATTTGTGAGGGCGAGAACAAAGACCACAGCTAAGCTCATAAAACAAGAAGCTATCCAATTGATATATTCAAACCACCATATTAAAGACTGACGTTTGAAAGGGTTGTATTCTGGATAAAAGTCTACAAGCTGACAAAATGCTACGCAAGACAAATTGAGAACACCTATGAAAATAGGATACACCCTTTGCTCTTTAAAGTTGAATACCAAAAAAGGTATGGACACAATTACGAGATTATACAAGTGAACACTGCTACCTTGTGTGAGCTCTACTATAAAAATATGGATAATAGGTTCAATACAAAGTATGAGTTTAGCGGCAAGATGCATCCCATTTTTGTTCAGTATTCCTGCAAAAACGAATACTAATGTGGTAAAAATAGTAATTCCTAAAAAGTTCCAACGCTGTAAGACCGCAAGAATAGGAATGTAAAAAATGAGCAGCAAAGTTCCTAGCAGAGCTATCCTTGAGGTAAGTATAACTCTTTTCTGCTCAGCAAAAGACAAGTGATCTATGTTTGAAGGTTTGCTAAAAACACTTAACATACACTAGGCTATTTGTTATGTTTTTAATGTAATGCAAATATAAGAAACATGTACGTTTTAGCCAATTGGACTTAAACTAATTCTCTTGTTATGTTAGATAAATAGTGCTAATCTTAAGGTCAATGTAAGATAGTTTATCAGTAAGCATAGGTTATTTTGCTTTTTTGATTAGAATATTTTGGGCGTGTTCTTGTGGGTGTTTTGCTCGCTGCAATCATGCAAGTAAACACACGTCTAAGGTGTATTAAATCTAAAAAATGATTTTACTTTTTGGGCGTGTCCCTCGCTTTCGCTCGGGTCGGTGCATTCCACACTACGCTTCGCTTCGGTGCTTCGCTAACGCTTCGCACTGCCTAACGGCATGCTCCATGCCCCTCACGCAGATGACCTAAG
>JANWVE010000001.1:7565-66981 GCA_025057675.1 Bacteroidia bacterium | reverse complement strand
GGTTTTGGTTGACGTAGCCAACTACGTACTTAACTATCAAATTCAAAGTGATTTAGCTTGGAAAACCGCACACTATTGTTTATTAGATTCTATTGGTTGCGGTTTGGAAGCTTTGTCTTATCCTGAATGTACTAAATTACTCGGACCTATTGTCAAAGGTACAATTGTCCCAAATGGTGCAAGAGTATTCGGTACACAGTTTCAATTAGACCCTGTACAAGCCGCTTTTAACATAGGCACGATCATTCGTTGGCTAGATTACAATGACACTTGGTTAGCTGCCGAATGGGGACACCCTTCAGACAATCTGGGTGCTATTTTAGCTGTGGCAGACTGGCTATCACGCGAAGCCGTAGCCCAAGGTAAAAAACCTTTTGTTGTTAAAGACGTGTTAGATGCTATGATACGTGCGTATGAGATACAAGGTGTGTTTGCTTTGGAGAATGCTTTTAACCGAGTAGGATTAGACCATGTGATATTAGTCAAGTTAGCTTCTACGGCTGTGGCAGGTAAGTTACTAGGGCTAACGCAAGAGGAACTCATCAACGCCATTTCGCATGTATTTGTAGATGGGCATCCTTTGCGTACCTATCGCCATTCACCTAATACAGGCAGCCGTAAATCTTGGGCAGCAGGCGATGCTACTTCTCGTGCCGTACGCTTAGCTCTGATTGCTAAAACAGGCGAAATGGGCTATCCTTCTGTGCTAACAGCAAAAACTTGGGGCTTTTACGATGTGCTATTTAGAGGTAATTCTTTCAAATTCCAACGTGCTTTTGGTTCGTACGTCATGGAGAATGTACTGCTCAAAATCTCATTCCCTGCTGAATTTCACGGACAAACTGCTGCCGAAGCAGCTATGATTATTCACCACAAGCTCAAATCTCTCAACAAAACCGCAGAGGACATTAAAAAAATTACTATCCGCACGCATGAAGCTGCTATTCGCATCATTGATAAAAAAGGCAAATTAAACAATCCCGCAGATAGGGACCATTGCATACAGTATATTGTAGCCATTCCCTTACTCTATGGACGACTAACTTCTGAAGACTATGAAGACCACGTAGCCGCTGACCCAAGAATTGACATCTTGAGAGATAAAATTACCTGTGTAGAAGATCCTCAATTTACAAAAGACTACCACGACCCTGACAAACGCTCTATTGCTAATGCCCTTACAGTAGAGCTTAATGATGGTACGATATTGGATGAGGTAGTGGTAGAATATCCGATTGGACACAAGCGCAGGCGTGAAGAGGGAATTCCTGAATTGCTTAAAAAATTCAAGACAAATTTAGCAAAGCGCTATCCGCACAAACAGCAGCAGCATATTTTAGACCTTGTGTTGGATTATGAGAGGTTAGTGGCTACTTCTGTGCATGAGTTTATGGATATTTTAGTAATTTAATTAGTAATTTAATTTCTGGGTGTGTCCTTGTGGGCATGAGCCAGGTGAAACACTCACAAGGACACACCCAAAAAACAAATTGCCTTTACAACTCATGCTCAGGTAAAGTAATAAAAAATGTTGTACCTATATTAAGTGCGCTTTGCACAATAATAGTCCCTCCTGCGTTTTCAATTGCCCTCTTACTTATGGCTAATCCTAATCCCGTACCCGCACTTTTTGTGGTAAAATTAGGTTCAAAAATACGCTCTATATGAATCGGTTCTATACCGCATCCCGTGTCTTTGATGATTACATGAATCTGATTTCTTTCTTTATTTAACGTAATAGATAAAATCTTTTTTTCACTCCTTTCCATAGCTTGAATGGCATTTTTGATAAGATTTTGGAAGGCACGGGATATTGCAGAAGCATCAGCGTAAATAAAACAAGGCTTCTGATGTAAATCAACTTGAAAAGTAACCTCCTCATGACTTTGATACAGGGCAATGTTCTGTTTGAGTAGGTTTTGAACATCAATAACCTCGGGTTCTTGTTGTTGGATTTTAGCAAAGTTAGAAAAAGAGGTAGCAATTTCATTTAACGACTCTATTTCTGTAAGTAAAGTTTGAGCTACTTTTTGCATCATAGTGGGTAGATTAGGGTGGTTATCGCGTTGAGCGCGTAAGAGATGTTGTATGCTCAACTTCATTGGTGTAAGCGGATTTTTTATTTCATGAGCTATCTGACGTGCCATTTCTCGCCAAGCTGCTTCCCGTTCAGAACTGGCTAATTTTCTCTCACTAAGCGCTAGCTTCTCCACCATCTGATTGTATGCATTTACTAATGCACCAATCTCATCATTAGATTTCCATTCCATCTTTTCATTTCTCTTCCCTAATCGGATTTGCTCAATGCGCTGTCTAAGAACATTCAACGGCTTGGTCAAAGTACGAGATAATAACAACGCTAAACCCGATAACAACAACAAAATAACAACATAAATACTGATAAGATAAGAAAGAAAACGCGCTACTTCTCCCTCCAATTGCCCCTGCCGAGTAATGTAAGGCATGTTCAGAATACCTATCATGTTAAGATTTTTGTCAATCACTGGAACATAAATACTGATATAAGAAAGTCTGCCCATTTGCTCGTCTTGGATATACTCCTGTTGGTATTGCATGTTCAAGTGAAAATATGCATTAGGGTTAATAATCGTAGAAAGTAATCCTAACTCAAAAATTTTGGGCTGCGTAGAAACTACTAATTTGCCTTGTTTAGAATATAAATTTATATCACTTTGCGTAAGGGTAGCAATATCCGCAACTAAATTTTGTAATGTTGAAGAGTATTGCACAAAATCATTTTCTACAAAATTCTTAGCTTGAATAGCAGAGAGTACTGCTTGTGTCTGGCGCTTCAATTCCCTTTGAACCTCCTCAAAATAACTTTTTTTAATAAATGGAATGGATATTACACTAATGATGAATAAAGGAATGAGGCTCATTAGTAGCAAGTAAATTTGAATTTTAGTACGGTAATACAAGTTAAAACGTAATTTCTTTCTTCTGATATAGTATTTTACCCAATAAAATGCACTTAAGATTGTGAATAATATCGCCCAAGCATATATCAAATAAGAGTGCAAAGCAAATAGCTCAATAATGTTAGGCATCCTTCGGGTTACAATAATAATCTTTTGTGTCTCTGGGGAGTATATGTAGTGTAAATAGTTTTTATCTCTCTGCCAAATACCTTGTAACTCTGCTAAATGTGTTTTACAGATATTGTTTTGAAAACTGTAATCATAATTACCCTGCATATTCACTAATTGATTACTATAATAAACGGCATAGCTGTATTTAGAAGCACGTTGTAAAAATTTTTGCTGCTTTTTATCTACTAAAAAGTTTGGATATAAGCCATTACGATATACTGTATTCGGTATAAATTCAATATGTACATTTATAGTTCTATCTTTTTGTGCAAACGGAATGATAGCAACGTATAAATTTTCTATGAACTCTCTATTATATGGAATAAAATACAGTTCTTTTTGAATTTGATACTCATTTTTGAGTACTGTTTTTTCATTTACACGAAGTAAAGTGCTTTTAGGGTTGTATAATATTTTATTTTTATTGTCTGTGATTGCAATGTCGCAAGTATAGTATTGGGTGATATTAGTAATTAAACGCTCTATTTTTTGAATGAGTGCGGGTGTATAAGCTGTGCTATCAGCAATAAAACGCTGAACAAAAGGGTCTTTTTTAATTTGTTGGCTTATTTCACTGAATAAACTTTCTAAAATTTCATCATGCTGCTTGGCCTTACGTAAAGCAAACTGAACTTGTTCTTGTTTATGTCTCTCCTCTGTGTAAAAACGAAGATACGCTGCCATGTTAATACCAAAAACAACCACTAATGCTAAGCTGTGATTGAAGCTAAAAAAAAGTTTTTCTTTGTACTCTGTATAATACCGAATGTATGTAAATGCTACAAAATAAGAAGGTATAATCCACCAAAGTACATAATTCTCTATCTTGCTAATAAAAAAATTAACCACTCCTACAAATATGTGAGTTAAAACAAGTATCATCACGTGTTTGGAATCAAATAATTCTATCCAAAATCCAATTAAACCGTATTGCACTAAAAAAAAGCATATAAAAATCAACATTAGGCATAGAACTGCAATACCCGTATAGATATCTATTTGCGGGTTATAGGTAAAATCAAAACGTATGTTAGAATGTATAATAACTGAGTACACAATCTGCTGGTAGATAAATGTGCTTAATACAAAAACAAGATACACCAGTATTGAGAAAAGTATCTTTATATATTTTTTTCTTTGTATCAATGGGCAGAGGAGTGAAATTTTTTGTGATAAGGTATAGTACCATTGAAAAGTAAGATATAATCCAAGTATTGTGTTAATCAGTAAATCGCCCAGAGATGCGTTCCAAATATTGGATGCATAATAGGTAGGCGAGAAAAGAGGTATAGGATAATCCTTTTGTGGAAAGTGAGCATATACCATTATGTAGCGCACTAAAATGATAGTGATTGTAAAAATTAAAGTGCGTAAAAAGGGTGATGAGATTATCTGTTTGATAGTATGTTGTATTACCAAAATTAACAAAGTAAGCCATGCAAAAACACTTATTACAAAGTAGTATTCAATATCTAAAATTTGGTTAGTTTTTGCTCGCAGGTATATGCTTGTAACATATTCTTTTTGCTGATTGTATATTGGAATAGCGGAAGTGTTAAGGGTATCCGAAGTAAGGTCAAACTGAATAGATTTAGTGTCAAAAATAGAGGAAGATTGAATATATGCATTTTCAATACTGTATCTTTTACATAATGGGATAGCTACAAATACATAGCCTACTATTCCTTGCTGTGGGTTAGAAATCTCATCGAATAGGCTGTAATAAACAATATTTTTTTTAAAAAATGTGAAAGGTTTTTTTAACCCGATTTGTGTATCCCATTCAGCGTTAGTGGGGGTATACTCGTTTGTATTCCAGGCTATCAAGGTGTGATTGTAGTCTAATACATAGATGTAGAAATGCTCTTCATTTTGAATAGTGTTAATTTTTTCAAACAAATGTGCGTGATGATAGGGTAGAAGTAATGTATCTAACCGAGATTGTTGAGATAATTTACTAAGCAAGTGAAATCCTTTTATTTCTAACGTAGTGAATACATTTTGGACGGTATTTTTATCTATTTTACTTATATTTTTGAGGGTTTCTTTTTGTTTTTTGTGTATAAACATTACCACTGCCAGTCCTATCAATACGATTGCCCAACGAAGCCATAGATTTATCTTCATATTTTGCAAAGTTATAGATAAGCCTTCAATCTTGTTTGATTTAATTTTTGGGCGTGTCCCTTCGCTGCGCTTCGGGTCGGCGTGCTACGGGCTACGCTTTCGCTTCGGTGCTTCGCTGCGCTTCGCACTGGGCTAACGCCCACCCTCCGCATGCCTCACGCAAACTGTAACGTAAACTGAGTCCATTTGTTCAAACCTTAACCTTGTAAGTACCTCAAAATGAACAATAAACAAGATAAAAACACATTTTAATCTTATAAATAATTGAAAATCAATCTAAAAAAAAGTAAAATCTCAACGTTCAGGGTTAAAGGATGGTGTAAAGTCCATGTATTCAAGGTTTAACCTTGCAAATACTTGAAAATGAATATGAAACAAGGTAAAACAAACACAGTTAAAACAAAGTAAAAAATTTTAGTCTTGTAAGTATTTGACAATCAAACTAAAACAAGATAAAGCAAAGATACGTGTATAAATAAAGTAAAACATCAAAATACCCCTTGCGTGAGGGCTATGGAGCATGCCGTTAGGCAGTGCGGAGAGAAGCGAAGCACCGAGCGCCAGCGTAGTGCGGAATAGCCCGACCCGAAGCGCAGCGAAGGGACACGCCCAAAAGTAAATATCTTATAGAATTCAAACATAATCTAAATCGCTTAATATGATTGTAAAAATGTTACCTTCCTTGAATATAATTTGCCAATTCCTGTATGGAACTACTATTTCTCAGCTCTGAATTTACTACGTAATAACGCCCTTTATCGCAAGTGTACGAATACGCAAATTTCGCAATTTCTAACTTACTATTTTCAAAAGTAAATAAGCGCATAATCTCTGCTACCTGAGAAGCTAACATACAATTATTCCGAATAATTTGTTTAGCTATGGTCAGGCGAGTATCATCAAAGTTATTGGAAGCAATAGTCTGTTTTGCTTGAGTAAAAGCAGTATTATTCAGGGTAGGTGCAGGACATCCATAAGGTCCGTTGTACCCAGGAATAGGAGGAGATGTAGAATTATTATTCCAGTTACTACCCCAGTTACCGTTCCAGTTTTGCATTTGGTTGGGATTAAATTGTCCGCTGCCCGTTTCCTGAATGTATCTACTCAGCTCTTCTTTGGAGCTTGTGAAGGTAAGCGCGTTATGAACGACGAAGTATCTACCTTGGTCGCAGGTTTGTCGGTAGCAGAATTTGGCTATTTCTAATTTTTCGTTCTCAAAACTGAATAGGCTGACTAACTCAACTACTTGCTGCGATAACAAACAATGATTAGAAACCGCTTGTTTAGCAATACTCATTTTAGTACTTCCGAAGGGTTGATTTTTAATAGTTTGTTTGAGTGCCTCAAAATCTTGTGGATTTAAGGTAGGAGTGGGGCATCCGTAGGGTCCGTTATAGCCTTCTATTGGTGGAGTAAATACAGGAGTGGGCGACCAAGGCTGCGTACCTGTGGGTACAAGGTCATACTGATATAAACTATTGATTTGCAGCAAATAGCTCACTCTTGTGTTAGGGTACAGTAAAAGGGTTTTATCCACTACGGTATAAGACATTATACCCACATGTCTATTAATTTTGACGTTATGTGTACCTGCGGGAATGCCATCCAGAGTTACTATCGGTTGCGGAGTAGGGTTTTGTATGGCATTATTTATTAACACGGTGATAGGTTCATTATTAGGGGTGGAGATTACTATGCTGCAAAGACCAGGGGTATTGACCATTTGGCAAAAACTTTTTAAGAACCCTATTACAAGTAAATTTACAATCGCATTTTTCATGTTATTGGACTTAGGATAATAAACTTTTTACAAACGATATGCCACGAAGTTATGTAAAATAATTAACATACACAGAACTTGATAGCTTGTTAAGTTGTATTTTTTTGGGCGTGTCCTTGTGGGCATACGCGCAGCGAGGGACACGCCCAAAAAATCCTCTAAAAAAATAAACATAGTCAGAACAGACTTCTTGTTTTACACTCAAATAACACACTTCTATACAAAAATTTTTTATACTGTATTACAAGCAATTAGCTTATCACCCGATAAAACAAGGTAAAGCAAAAAAACGAACAATTCATCCCTATAATCAACAAAGCTTTGAAACAACAAGTGCGTTTTTTGATAGCGCCGTGGGCAATTTTGCATTATGAATGAATTTATTTTTCTTTGTGTTAAATAATTGACAATTTACATCAGTTTAGAAATTTTACCAAACAAAATAATTAAGTTAGATATGTACGTCGTTAAAAGAGATGGGCGAAAAGAGTCCGTAAAATTTGATAAAATCACTTTTCGTATTCAAAAATTAAGCTACGGATTAGACCCCAAACATGTAGATACAATTGAAGTAGCTAAAAAAGTCATTCAAGGTATCTATGATGGGGTGACTACAACCGAGCTAGACACCTTAGCCGCAGAAACCGCAGCTTCCCTGACCACTAAACACCCTGACTATGCAATACTCGCGGCACGTATTGCAATCTCCAATCTGCACAAAAATACCGATAAATCCTTTTCTAAAACGATTCACAAACTTTATCACTACATTGACCCGCGCAGCGGACAGCCCGCAGGACTAATCGCCGATGATGTGTACGAAATTGTCATGGTAAATGCAGAACTTCTAGACTCTACCCTCATTCACGACCGCGATTTTGGATACGACTACTTCGGATTTAAGACTTTGGAACGCTCTTATTTGCTCAAAATGAATGGAAAGGTAGTAGAACGCCCTCAGCACATGCTCATGCGGGTAGCTATCGGTATACACAAAAATGACATAGATGCCGCAATAGAAACCTATAATTTAATGTCTGAACGTTGGTTTACTCATGCATCCCCCACATTGTTTAATGCAGGTACACCTAAACCTCAAATGTCTTCTTGCTTTCTACTGACCATGAAAGAAGACAGTATAGAAGGAATATACGAAACTCTTAAACAGTGTGCAAAAATCTCCCAATCCGCAGGGGGAATAGGAATAAGTGTGCATAACATTCGAGCAAAAGACAGTTACATTAAAGGTACAAACGGAGTTTCTAACGGATTAGTCCCCATGCTGCGGGTATTCAACGACACAGCCAGATACGTAGACCAAGGAGGAGGAAAACGTAAAGGCGCCTTTGCTATTTATATTGAACCTTGGCATGCTGATATTTTTGATGTATTAGACCTCAAAAAAAATCACGGTAAAGAAGAGCAAAGAGCAAGAGATTTGTTCTATGCATTGTGGATACCCGACCTATTCATGCAACGTGTTCAAGCAGACGGCGAATGGTCTTTATTCTGTCCGAACGAAGCCCCTGGTTTGTATGAAGTATATGGAAAGGCATTCAACGAATTGTACGAAAGATATGAAAAAGAAGGAAAGCAACGCAAAACCATCAGAGCTCGCGATCTTTGGTCAAAAATCATTGACGCGCAAATAGAAACTGGCAACCCATATCTACTGTACAAGGATGCTTGCAATGAAAAATCTAATCAAAAAAATCTTGGTACTATTCGTAGCAGTAATTTATGTACTGAGATTATAGAATATAGCAGCCCTGATGAGGTTGCAGTTTGTAATCTTGCATCTATTGCTTTGCCTAAATTTGTAGATCCTGTTCGCAAGCATTTTGATTTTGAAAAGTTAGTAGAAATCACCCGCGCTATTACTCGTAACTTGAATAAAATTATTGATGGCAATTACTACCCTGTACCTGAAGCAGAACGAAGTAATAAACGCCATAGACCCATTGGCATAGGTGTGCAAGGTTTAGCAGATGCTTTTATCTTGATGCGATTTCCTTTTGAAAGTGAAGAGGCTCGTGCGCTCAACAAAGCTATCTTTGAAGCCATATACTACGGTGCTTTGTTAGAAAGCAACGAGTTAGCTAAAAAATACGGACCTTATGAAACATTTCAGGGTTCGCCAGCTAGTCAGGGAATTCTACAATTCGACATGTGGGGAGTAAAACCCTCTGACCGTTGGAATTGGGAAGGATTAAAGGAAAGTATTCGGCAGTATGGCTTACGAAACAGCTTATTGATAGCACCTATGCCTACGGCTTCAACCTCGCAGATATTGGGCAACAATGAATGTTTTGAACCTTATACCTCTAACATATACACACGCAGAGTACTCTCAGGCGAGTTTGCGATTGTCAACAAACATCTAATGAAAGACTTGGTAGATCTTGGCATCTGGAATGAGCGCCTAAAAGACAAAATTATTTTGCATAAAGGCTCAATACAGAATATTCCTGAAATTCCTAGTCATATCAAAGAACTGTATAAAACAGCATGGGAAATCAAGCAGAAGACTTTGATTGATATGGCTGCGGACAGAGGTGCATTTATTTGCCAAAGTCAAAGCTTGAATTTATTCATGGAAAATCCTAATTATGCTAAATTAACCTCTATGCATTTTTATGCATGGAAGTCAGGGTTAAAAACGGGTATTTACTATTTGAGAACTAAGGCCGCCGCCGATGCTATTCAATTCACTATCGATAAAACTAAGCTGCAAGAAGACTCTCGTAAGCAGCAGGAGATTGCTTGTTCCTTAGACAATCCTGACTCATGCGAAGCTTGTAGTGGATAGTATTTTTGAGTGCGTCTCTCGCCGCGCTAGTGAGGGACGCACCCAAAGTATAAAAAACAGTTTTGAATATTATCTCACTTTACTTTGTGAATAAATTTGTTCAAAAAATACACCTACAAAAGCATCTACGCATCATTTAACCCGATTTTGATAGCCATTTTGTAGCATTTGATATAACTCTGATGAATTGACAGGAAACAGAACAAAGGTAGTACTATTGACATTAAAAATAATGCTTTTATCCTGTTCCTGACACGATAAATTCTGAATTTGAGACCAAGGGATGAACCAAATTGCCAAGGCACTAAATAATTTACTTACGTGAAAATACACACCATCTGTGTCCACAGCAACTTTCAAGGCATATTTCAATTTTTTATTCGC
Source organism: Bacteroidia bacterium (assembly GCA_025057675.1). Taxonomy (GTDB): domain Bacteria; phylum Bacteroidota; class Bacteroidia; order JANWVE01; family JANWVE01; genus JANWVE01. The sequence continues at coordinate 56,771 of JANWVE010000001.1, read as the reverse complement.
TACACGTGCAAAAGGTATGATATACACGTTTTCTAGCGGAAACTTGGTTTTGCTGAACTTCTCTGTAAGTTCTCGCCACTCTTTATTTCGGGTGTATTGCAGATTGACGAGGTATGTGATAAGAATAGGTAAGGCTACCACAAAACAAGCAAATAGAATAGTTGCCAGAAATAACATAATGCAAATTTAGTAACGCTACCCTAAATAAAACAGTTGCTTAACCTTGTATGTGAGTTATTTTTTCAAATGTACGTTATGTATGACCTTATGAGCGGCGATCAAGTTAGATTTATGATTTCTTTATATGTGAAGTCTATTTTGTTTTTTACACAAAAAATACCTTTGAACGCATTAAGTTTTATTTTTTGGGCGTGTCCTTGCCCACATCTCGCTACGCTCGTGTGGGCAAGGTCGGCGTGCTACGGGCTAACGGTGCTACGCCCCACCCGCCCACCCCCTGGGCAAGAGTGAAAGAGTGTGCGAGGGGCTTCGCACCAAGCCTGATGGCTTGCCCTCCGCATGCCTCACGCATGCAGCAAGTATGCTAATTCCATTTATACAAAATGTAACTTTGTAAGTCCCTGAAAAAGAACTCTAAACAAGGTTAAAATATATTTTTACCTTGTAAATGCTTGAAAATCAATTCAAAATAAAGTAAAGATTGTGTATCAAGGGTTAAAGAGTAGTAATAAGTCCATGTATTCAAAGTTTAACCTTGTAAATGCTTGAAAATCAATCTAAAACAAGATAAAAACGACTATACATAAAACAAGGTAAAAATTTTTACCTTGTAAGTAATTGATAATCAATGTTAAAAAAGGTAAGACAAAAGCGGGTATAAAAAAGGTAAAATGTCAAAATGCTGCTGCGTGAGGCATGCGGAGGGCGTGCGTTAGCACGGTGCGAAGCGCAGCAAAGCACCGAAGCGAAGCGTAGCCCGTAGCACGCCGACCCGAGCGAAGCGAAGGGACACGCCCAAAAAAACATCTAACCAAATTTTTTGTTTATTTGCCCCTTAATGGCTAACATATACCCCTTACACGCATGGCGATATAATATCGCCCAATTACGGAGCTTGAATCACCTTTGCTCACCACTTTTTGATGTCATTACACCTGCACAAAGAAAACAATTGTATGAAATAAGTCCATATAACGCTATACACATCTCTGTACCTCGCACTACCCCACAAGACTTGCAAAAAACTATTCTACAATGGAAACAAGATAAAATTATCCTGCGTGATGTACTACCTTCTATTTACGTATATTATCAATACTTTTCACTACAAGGTAAAATCCATGTACGTAAAGGATTTATTGCTAATCTTAAACTAGACGAAACTAAATCAACAGTTATGCCCCATGAAAATACCCTCCTCAACTCTGTAATAGAAAGAACAGAAGTATTAAGCTATACCCAAATGAATGTTAGTCCCACCCATGGTTTATATTCAGACCCTTATCACAGTTTAGAACCTCTATTAGATAAATATATGCAATATCCTATTTACCGTTATGTGGATTATCAAGGCGTAGAAGATAGAATGGCTATTATTCAGGATGCTAAAGATATTTTATTTATCATGAACCACCTAAAAGATAAGAATATCTACCTTGCAGATGGACATCATCGCTACGAGAGTTCTATGCGATATTACTGTCAGCAAAAGAAAGCTAACCCCTTCCATACGGGAAGGGAAGGCTACAATTACCACTTAATGTACTTTACTGCATTAGAAAATGAAGGTATAAAAATACTCCCTACACACCGGTTATTGAGTAACGTGAATGAAGATAGAATATTAGAGCAAATAAAACCTTATTTTACGCTTGAAAAAATAGAAAATACCCAGCCACTATCAACACAAATACAAAATAAAAAGCATGCTATTGGCATAATTACTTCATCTGCTAAATACGTTGCGCAGATCAAGGTAGATATACATCAATTAGTACCTCAGAAAATAGACCCCTCTGTCAAGAATTTAGATTACACTCTCTTGCATTACGGTATTTTTGAAAACATCATGGGTATAGATATGGAAAGACAGCGCACCTGGGACAGTTTGTCTTTTTTACGCGATGAGAAAGTAGCTACTCAAAAAGTACAACAAGGCGAGGCTAATATAGCTTTTATCTTAAATAGTGTATCTAAACAGCAGATGAAGCAAGTATGTGAGTCAGGTCAGATTATGCCGATGAAATCTACTTACTTTTATCCCAAAGTAATTTGCGGTTTTGTCTTTGGTTCTATTGAAACAGAAGACTATCAATCTCCATTTATGACACAATTTATGTAGGCACAAGCTTTGTCTAAATACTTTGTTTTATCTTGCAATAAATTATGAAAGCAGGTTTTGATGTAGGCAGCACCCTTATTAAGGTAGTTTGGCAGGAAGATAATCATTGGCAATTTGACAGCACGGCACACCAACCTTTAGATGTTTTATTGCGTAACTTACAAAGAAAACAAATTACACAATTACATATTACAGGTATTGGACTAAATTATCTGCCCTTAATCAACGGCTTTGAGTTACGAAAAAGAAAAGGAGATGTCATAATGGCAGAGCTTCTCAATCAAGTGGCAGGAGTTAATTATTTATTAGCGCAGCAAGGTAAATCTCATATACAAGATTATTTATTAGTTTCTATTGGTACAGGTACTTCGTATACGCGCGTACGGGGTGCAAGTGTACGTAAGTTTCCGCTAGGTAATGCTTTAGCAGGTGGGTTTTTGTACGGAATGAGCAAATTTCTTGGCTATAACCGATACACAGATTTTCTCAACATTGCCAAAGAAGGAAAGCTAGAAAACGTAGAACTTTTACTCAAAGACAAAATTGCAGAAACTGCATCTAAACCTGAAGGAAATTTATTAGTAGCCCATTTGGCTAAGGCTCAACCGCATAGTTCAAAGTCAGATGTTCAGATGGGCTTTTTGAACATGATAGCTATCAGTGCTATCCGAGACATTGTTTTGATAGATTTAGTGCCTGAGTTCTCGGGTTTTAAGCAGGTGGTTTGTATAGGTTCGAGTATAGAAAACGATAATCCATTAAAGTCTTTACTTATACATTATCAGGATTTTATTCAGAAAGAATTAGTTTTTGTGCAGCATGGTGCGTATGCTAATGCACTCGGCGCTTATCATTTAGAAAGTAACGACATGGATAAAATAGAGTAAGAAATTACAAAGCGGGGGATAATTTTTTGATATTTTTTTGGGCGTGTCCTTGCTTGCGTTTCGCTGCGCTCATGCAAGCAAGGTCGGCGTGCTGCGGGCTGCGCTTCGCTTCGGTGCTTTGCACTGCTGACGCACCCTCCGCATGCCTCACGCAAGCGACTAATGAACCTATCTCACTTGTACAATACTTAACCTTGTATCTATCTGAAAATGAAATCAAAATAAGATAAAAATTTCATATTCAGAGCTAAAATGTTATGATAAGTCCATGCATTCAAGGTTTAACTTTGCAAGTACTTGAAAATGAATATAAAAAAAGGTAAAAAATCTTAATCTTGTAAGTATTTCATAACCAAGATTAAATAAACAAGATTAAATAAAGTAAAGCAGGGATATGTATAAAAATCAGGTAAAACATCAAAATACTGGTTGCGTGAGGGCTATGGAGCATGCCGTAAGGCAGTGCGAAGCGTGAGCGTAGCACCGAGCGTCAGCGTAGTGCGGAATAGCCCGACCCGAAGCGCAGCGAAGGGACACGCCCATAATAAATAGAGTAACATATTATTTTTATCTTATAGGTCATTGATTATCATATTGTTGTGTTGTAAAATTATACTACTTGCATAAATATACGCATTTTTGAATAAAATATATCTAACTGTTTTTCAGTAAGTTGAGAAAAATAATAGGATTTTCATAGTTTTATATAGAAAAAAATAGTACCTTTGTTGTCGAGTTTTAGTCAGAACGAGTTCTCACTCTTTCCATGAAACCTTCGGTGTATTTTTGTAAGGCTACCATATATATCTGTTTATTTAGCATTATTGTGAGTTGCAAAAACACGCCTCGAACCCAGACTCAACAGAGCGAAACTATCCGAAACGATATAACAAAAAAGCCAGTAAATTACGATACTACAAAAGTAAATACATACAGTTCAGAAACATCAGAGTCAGAGGATACAAAAATTATTAAACCACCTGCCAACATACCATCCAGGTTAGCTATTCCACAACAACAGTATTCGCTAAAAGCAGAGCAAGGCGCTGTCATAAAACATCAAAACGGAACTACTATCCACATCCCTCCCTCTGCACTTTGTTACAAAGATGGAAAATCCGTCAAAGGACAAGTAGATATCTCTTTTAGAGAAATGCACGACGCCTTAGATATAGCCGCAAGCAGCGTATCAATGCTTTTAGACACTTTCAACCATAACCCACGTTATCTAGAAACCGTCGGAATGATGGAAATCCACGCTCTGCAAAAAGGTGAAAAACTATACCTTAAACCTAATACTTACATAGAAGTACGTATGCCCTTCTCCTCTATGCACAGCGACTATAAAGTATACAACTTTGATTATACACAAAACAGATGGCGCTTAGCTACTCCCCAAGAAGGCTACATAGAAGAGATGCACAAAGATACGGTCAAAAAATACTACTCAAAAATTGAAGACGAAATAATAGAAGAAACAGAACCCCAAACTTCAAATTTCTATTTTCAATTAGAAATAGACGTAGACCAATATCCAGAACTTAAAAAATATAAATCTATTGCTTGGGTGTTCGCAGGAAAAAATAAAAACCAAAGCGTAGAGCATAATCAGTGGGTACTTAAAAGAGCATGGAACGACGTCAAACTTACCCCACAAAACGACGGCACATACAAAATGGTCTTTATTGGCTATGACAACACTACCTTCACAACTATCGTCAAACCTAAAGAAAAAAAAGAAGTTACTAAAACTAAAAAGATAAAACGCTATCTAGAAACCAAAGTAGTCCGAAATTATCATTGGATTATCCACCAATTTGGACTTTGGAACTGCGGTAGAATTTATGATAATAAAAATGCTATTTACATACTCTCAAACTTTGTGTTTAACAAACCCTGCAAACAAAAAACCACTGTCTACTTCATAGATGCACAAAATAGAGTAGTAATTGATTATGTCAACCCCACAGAAAAACAAAATAGGCTCATAAGCTTGGACGAAAACGGAAAATTTGTTGCACTGACCGAAGACCATAAGCTCTTTTTAGGTAAAATACAAAAAGTAGAAAGAAACAAAATAAAAACCCTTCATTCCTACACCTTTACAATGCACTGGAGTGCAGACTCCATAACTTCTATATCTGATATACGAAAGCACCTGTATGCTGACCTGCACTCACCGTAACACACTACACGATTTTGTATTTTATTTAATATCCGCATGCTTTACTCGCCTAATTTACCTGACCTTTTCTATCAACTATGATGAATGGTACTACTTAGCGGCTTGGACAGGCATAAAAAACGGTGCTACACTATACCAAACTATATTAGACAATAAACCTCCTTTAGCTTACTTTTTATATGCTATTCCTGATATTATCTCGCCATTTTTTACACTAATTCTTATATCTTGTATTGTAAGCTTTTATATTCATAAAATTACCCATTACCGCAGTGCAGGAATTATTTTTTTACTTGTTACAGCTGCATCGCCTAGTTACCTTGAATTGAATCTAGAATACTGGGTCCTACTGTGTATGTTGCCTGCTTATTATTGGATTTTTGAGAAAAAAAACATTACTTGGTACAAAGGAGCTTATCTTTTATGCGGTGCAAGCCTTATGATAAAACAACATACCCTTCTTTTAGTCATTCCGTTATTAGCATACAGTATTTTTCTATACCCAACGCACTTCTGGCGCAGTGTGTATCCTATTTTTATACTACCTATTATTTGCTTGATATACGTAATTTACACTCAAACCCTTCGTGAGGCTTACGATTGGATTATTGGTTACAATTTATGGTACAGAAATTTATCAGAAACGGGAAGCTATATCTGGAAACGATTTGTGTATGGACAGTTCTTTGTTTTGCCCCTCTACATAGGGTTATTCCTAAGCCTCTCGAAGGTGAAAAATAATATAAAACAAATTACCTTGTGGGCAGCTTTTATATTGTCTTTAAGCAGCGCGTGGATAGGTAAAGAATTATATTTACACTATCAACTCTTGACTATTCCATTTTTGATTCTTCTTTTTTTTGAGGTTGTTAGTCAAAGGGTGAAGATAATAGCAGTTTTTGCTTGTTCAGGTTTATTTTTGTTTGGTCAGATTTCTTATTTATACACTTACTTTACAGGTGAGTCAACCTGGATAAAAAAATTGGAAGGTGTGTTGAGCTATCAAGAGCAGAAAAGTATACCTTCTTTTTGCGGAGATAACCCCATTATTTTTTCTGCGGAGAGCAATTTAGGATTGAACTATCGTAATGTTAAGTACATTGCGGTCTGTTCTTGTTTAGAATACTTGAAACGTAAAAATCCTCATCAAGAAAGGCTACTAACAGATAAGTTTTACATACATAAGGCAGTTTATGTAGTTTCAAAATCATGTTTGCAGAGCTATGTGAGGGGGATAAAGTACAGGGTTATCTTTGAATATCAAGATAATGTTGGCATAGAGATAGAAAGCGGTATTTGAGTAGTTTATTTTATTTATTTTTTCGGGGCATCCAGGGTATTTCTTCTGCACCAAGACGATGATTTACCCATCTTGAAAGTACAAAAAGATAATCGCTTAATCTATTTAGATATTTAAGAATAAGAGGGTCTACGGGTTGTTCTTGATGCAGAGCAACTACCCATCGTTCTGCTCGCCTACATACACATCGGGCTACATGAATTAACCCATTTATTTGACCTCCGCCTGGTAATACAAAATGTTTCATCGGGGGAATTTGAGCAGACAGCTCATCTATGGTAATTTCTAGTAACTTAACATCCTCCTCAAACAAATCGGGTAGAAGCATTTTCACGCCCTCGGGGTCAGCTGCTAATAAAGAACCTATTGTAAATAAACGGTCTTGAATTTCTCTCAATAAACTCCGTTGCGGACTAATTTCCTCAAATGAGAGGATCCATCCTATGTAGCTATTCAGTTCGTCTACTGTGCCGTAGCTTTCTATACGGACATCGGATTTTAAGACCCTAGTACCTCCAATTAGTCCTGTTTTGCCTTCATCTCCTGTTTTTGTGTATATTTTCATGTTGTAAAGGTAATTATTTTTTGTATCAAATTTGGGTAGCTGATTTATTTAAATTTTTTGGGCGTGTCCCTTCGCTACGCTCGGGTCGGCGTGCTACGGGCTGCGCTATCGCTTCGGTGCTGCGCCCCACCCGCCCACCCCCTGGGTGGGGGTTTGAGTGTGGGCGAGGGGCTTCGCACCAAGCCTGACGGCTTGCCCTCCGCATGCCTCACGCAAGCAGCTATTAAACGAAGTCCACCTATTCAAATTTTAACCTTGTAAGTACTTGAAAATGAATATCAAACAAGATAAAAACAAGATTTAATATTGTAAATTCTTGAAAACCAATGAAAAATAAGGTAAAACTTGAGTATTCAAGGTTAAAGGGTTACCAAAAGTCCATATATTCAAGGTTTAACCTTGTATATACTTGAAAATCAATCTAAAACAAGGTAAAATAACAACACTTCAAACAAGGTAAAAAATTTTAACCTTGTAAATTCTTAATAATCAGCACTAAACAAGGTAAAGTAAAGATATGTCTAAAAACAAGGTAAAACGACAAAAGACTGCTGCGTGAGGCATGCGGAGGGTGCGTCAGCAGTGCGAAGCACCGAAGCGAAAGCGCAGCCCGCAGCACGCCGACCCGAGCGCAGCGAAGGGACACGCCCAAAAAAATAATTGTATCTTTTTGACTACAAAATATTGCCCCCTTAAATTTTTACATGAGCAGCAGACTAATGTTTTTAACAAATTAAGAACAGTGGCATTTAGCCACTGTAAAACCTTTATCTATTCACCTTTAACCTTTGTGCTTTGTACTACTGCTATGAAACACCTTTTTCGCACAAAAATCAAAATAAAAACACAAAATACCTAAGGATTAGTTCCACGCATCCGAAAAGTATTTAATCAAAATACATGTAAAAGTTATCTTTCCTACTGCACTTGAATTTCTAGTAATTTTCTACCCAGCAAATATCCTGTTAAAATATCACCTGGTACAGTTCTACCCACCCCCGAGGGAGTACCTGTGAAAATAATATCTCCCCTTTTCAAAGTCATAATAGTAGAAATGTAACTGATGATATTAGGCACATCAAAAAGCATCATAGCAGAATTACCTTGCTGTTTTATCTGTCCATTTTGGAACAGTTCAAAGGTAATGTTTTTCAAATCATCTATATCGGATAAAGGAATAAAATCTCCTACTGCCGCACTACCATTAAAACACTTTGCCTTTGTCCAGGGTAATCCCTTTTTTTTACACTCTTCTTGCACATCACGTGCTGTAAAATCTATACCCACACTAATTTGATTGACATATTTGAGAGCGTACTGCGGTTGAATAAACTTACCTTCTAAACATACCTTAAAAATGAGCTCAATTTCATAATGCACGTTATTTGAATACTCGGGTAGATATAAAGTACCTTTGTTTTGAAGTAGTGCAGTATCAGGTTTGATAAAAATAACGGGTTCGGAAGGAAGTGGGTTATTCAGTTCTTTAACATGCTCTGCGTAGTTTCTACCAATACAAATAAATTTCATAAATGCATCTGCCAGAGGCACAAAAGTACATTTTTCTATTCAAAGATGTTCTTTTCGTTCATGAGTATAATTTATCATTTTTTTAGTAATTTTGTAAACCTATACGAATACGAAAATAGAAAATTATGGACACCTCTGTAACTCAAAATAATGATATAGAAATTACACCAGAGTTTGAAAAGGCTATACAACTTCTTACCAACCCGATGTATAACTGTGTATTTATCACAGGTAAAGCAGGAACAGGCAAAAGCACGCTCCTGAAATATTATATCCATAACCTCGCTCCTAAAAATAAAACCGTAGTTTTAGCACCTACAGGCATAGCTGCGGTGAATGTAGGCGGACAAACGATACACTCTTTCTTTAAATTTCCTACTCGCATTTTATTAGAGGATGATAAAGAAATAGAAAGATTACCTGATGAGTCTCTCGCTGCCCAACTGATTAGAACTGTTGAGGTTATAGTAATAGACGAGATTTCTATGGTAAGAGCAGATATTATAGATGCCATAGATACCTACCTTCGCATCAATACAAAAAGTTACGTAGCTTTTGGAGGTAAAAAAATGATATTCTTCGGCGATTTATTTCAACTACCTCCTATATTATCAGCAAAAGAAGAGCAACAAGATAGTTTGATAGAATACTTCAAAAAACGTTACCCAAGTCCTTACTTTTTTGAAGCTTATGTGTTAAAAAAACAACACGTGGAAGTATTCGAACTTCAAACTGTACACAGACAAAAAGACCGAGATTTTACAGAAATTCTCAACAAAATACGTGTTGCTGATGTAAAGTTATACAATGACCCTTACTTGCTTAAACTCAACCAGCGCTATCAACCTAAATTTAATATCAATTTTCAGGATGAAAGTATAAACCTGCTGACCAAAAATGATGACGTAAATCATTTTAATAAAATGGGGTTATCGCAACTTAATGGAAAGATCTATATTTACAATGGTATAATCCAGGGTGAATTTAATTCTGCTAACCTGCCTGCTCCAATGGAGTTAGAACTAAAAGTAGGCGCCAAAGTGATGTTTTTGAGAAATAAAAAATTAGCCCTTCATGTCATTCCAAAAGAGTCTACTGATGAGGAAGATAAAGATGATGAACCTTACTGCATTGTTACAGGTGCAGGTTGGCAAAATGGTACCTTAGGGCGTGTAGAACATTTAGACGAGCATAACATTATTGTTTCAATTATAGATGAGGAAGATGCCGCAAAACGCTTTGTTGTAGTAGAAAAAGAAGTATGGGAAAACATTCGTTATGAGTACAAAGAAGTAGAGGAAAACGGAAAGATAGAAAAAAAAATTGTTGCCACTGTACTAGGTACATATACACAATATCCGCTTAAATTAGCTTATGCTATTACGATACACAAAAGTCAAGGTATGACGTTTCAAAAAGCTAATGTAGATGTTTCTGCAGCTTTTGTCGAAGGACAGGTATATGTTGCGCTAAGCCGAGTAAGGAGTTTGTCTGGACTTAACTTGATAACTCCCGTACAACCGCAAAGAATTAGAGTAAATCCGAGAGTAGTTGATTTTTATCAAAAGTATGTGAAAGGTAGTTAATGTGATTAAGCTTGTATTTTTGAGGTATGAAAAGAGTTTTTATTGGATTAGGCAGTAATATCGGAGATAGACACAGACACTTACATACTGCTATTAGACATATTGAGGTCATTCCAAGAAGTACTTTGATAGCTGTTTCTACTTTTTACTGCACGCCTGCTTGGGGAAATGTTAATCAAGAGGATTTTCTAAATGCTTGTGTGCAAATTCATACCTATTTATCGGCTGATGTTCTTATGCGTTATTTGCTTACTATTGAAGAGAGTATGGGCAGAGTAAGGGGAAGAGATAAATGGCAACCCCGCACGATAGATTTAGATATTCTGGACTATAATCAAGAAATTTTTGAAAGCAATTTAGTAATAGTTCCACATCCTTATTTGCATCAGCGTTTATTTGCTTTACTTCCTTTACAAGAGCTTTACCCTGAGTATGTACATCCCAGGTTAAATCTTTCTATACAAGATTTGATTGCGCGGAATCAGCACTAGGTTGAGATAAGTTTTATGAATAATTTTTTGGGCGTGTCCTTGTGGGCGTTTCGCTGGCGCTCATGCCCACAAGGTCGGCGTGCTACGGGCTAACGGTGCTACGCCCCACCCGCCCACCCCCTGAGCAAGAGTAAAAGAGTGGGCGAGGGGCTTCGCACCAAGCCTGACGGCTTGCCCTCCGCATGCCTCACGCACGCAGTAATCAGACTAAGTTCACTCATACGAAACTTATCCTTGTAAGTATCTGAAAATGAACATCAAACAAGGTAAAAATGTACTTTAATCTTGTAAATACCTGAAAATCAATTGAGAATAAGGTAAAATTTAGATATGAGGGTTAAAGAGAGTATAAAAAGTCCGTGTATTCAAGGTTTAACCTTGTATATGCTTGAAAATGAATAAGAAACAAAGCAAAGTAACAGCAGTTCAAATAAAGTAAAGAATCTTAACCTTTTAAGTGTTTGATAATCAACATAAAACAAGGTAAAGCAAAGGTATGTATGCAAATTAGGTAAGGCGTCAGAATGCTGCTGCGTGAGGCATGCGAAGGGTGCATGAGCAGTGCGGAGCGCAGCATAGCACCGAAGCGATAGCGCAGCCCGCAGCACGCCGACCCGAAGCGCAAGCGAAGGGACACGCCCAAAAAATCAAATTATTAAACAATGCAAAAATGGTTACCATTCTCCGCTAGCCCCGCCGCCACCAAAATCTCCACCACCGCCACCACCAAAGCTGCTATCACTGCCCCAAGAACTATCACTATAACCTGAACTGCTATAATAACTGCTATCATAATATCCGCCATAATAATATCCGCCACTGTATCCACTATCATGATGTGAGGTATTTTGATACGTTCTGTGAGATATAGCCCGGATAGCACTTACAACAATAAGCATGATAAATATCACTACAAAAATCATTAAGAATAAACCAAACTCTCTATCTCCTTTGTTTTGTCCCTTATTTTTTATTTTGTACTTGTAAGCAGACTTACCTGTACCCTTGTACTCGCCTTGAGTAGCCTGTATGATGGCATTAGTAGCTGCGTCTACAGCACCGTAATAGTTATTAGCTCTGAGCGCGGGCTTGATTTCATTTTCTATAATTTGTTTAGCCGTAATATCAGGTAAAGCACCCTCTAATCCGTATCCTACCTCTATTCGTACCTTACGGTCATTAACAAAAATTCCTAATAAAACGCCATTATTTTTGTCTTTTTGCCCAATTTTCCACTTACGAGCTACTTCATGAGTAAACTCTTCAATAGGTTTACCTTCTAAGGAAGGATAAATGAGTACAAAAATTTGATTTGAGGTCTGCTCTTCAAAACGAGTAAGTTTATTTTCAAGGGCTTGTTTTTGAGGTAAAGAAAGTTTGGCAGCAAAATCGTTTATATATCCCGTAGGTTTCTCGGGAATATCTGCTTTGAGAATGGTACAAAATATAAGAAAGATCGCAAAAAAAATCTTTTTAAGGTTTATTGTCATTTCTTTTTTCCTTTTTATTTTTGCTTTTACGTTTGAATACCTGATTAAGTTTGCTGGTAGTTTTGGCAACATTACTTACTTGGTCTGCAGAGAATTTGATAGCATCGCCCGCTACATTTACGCCAAGGGCAATAGCATTTTTGGGGGTATTCGCAATATCTTGGAAGAGTTTAGTTACATCTTTTTTTAGTATTTGTCTATTTTGATAGTTTCTTATGCGAGCGATTTCGGCCTCTTCATAGCTATTTCTATGAAGAAAGGACCACAGTTCAGTGGGATTATCAAAAGATTGTCTGTAAAATAGCCCCACTCCTTGAACATTATTTGTGCCGGCGAAGCTGTTAAAATTATCTACTCGGTTAAAAAATTCAAGATTGAAACGGTCAAGGTTATCTAGGCGTACGCGCAAAGTAAGATTTCCTGCACTGATACGATTAGAATTGGGGTCATTGGGATTAAATAGTGTTCCTGTTCGCTCTAACCGAATACGATTACTAAAAAAGTTCTTTCCTAGGGTAATATCTGCGTCTCGAAGGAGTTTTTGCTGCCCGAGTGCAATACGTATATCCATTTCAGGAGTAAGTTGAGAAAGCCACAGACTTAATTCATTTGAAAGCAGTTCAATACCTGTACTGGCGGCAACAAAAGACGGGTCAATATTTGTATTATTGACTTGTGGAATATCAGAGGGCGTAACAAAGCGGTTCAGTACTAACAAGCTAAACACTTGCTGATTACGTTCTTGCTCATTTAAGTTCCACTGTGCTTTTAACCGATTTAGGCGAAGCGATAGTTCTGAAGTATTTCCTACGTCTAATCCTGGGAATTCAATATCTGTTCTGAATACAGGTGCGGATAAGCTTCCTGTCATGTTCATAATTACGGCCACGGGTAGCAGGCGGTTGAAATTGGTTGCTTCTGAAATGCCAATATTCAAGTCTTTGGCAGGGGCACGAGTATAGTATGCGGCACTAAGATTGAGTTTAGCTGCTACAGGGTCGCCATCCCATACTATAGTCCCTCCTTTTTGTAATATAAAGCGCTTCTTTATGATATTTTCTGCAGTAAATAGGTAGTTTCCGTCAATCACTTCAACGCCACCATTCATTTCAAAGGTTTCATCTATACTGTTTATGGTCATACGAACTTCCCCTTTGGTCCTGGCATCAATAACATCACCTGTTTTTTCATCAAAAATAACCCTGAAACGATTTGTGTTTTCTCGTAACTTAAACAAAACATCCATTTCAATACCGCTTAAACTAGTTTTAACCGCAGCTCTAAGGTCAGAAGTATCTTTAACAAACCGAATATAGCTTTTTTCAGAAACTTCATTGCTGCTTCCCAAAGGTAAGTTGATAACAGTTTGTGTCCTGTCATTGTCTATACTTAAATTCCCAGATGTATAAGTACCTACATCTGTACTAACCTCACCAGATATTTTAAGATGGTCTAATGCACCCCTTACACGCAAGCATCGGGTAGTGTCTAGGGTAGAAACAAACGCTCTACCATAATACAATGAGTTATCTTTAAGGGTGGTGTTTAGAGCTAGGAACTTGTCCATTATAATACGGTTAATGTTAAAGTATATATCATTAAATCCTTCATGATAAATTACTCCTGATATTTTAGCAGTACCGCCTAGACTGTTTGTTTGAGGTAGGTTTTCTTTATTTAGGTTTCTGCGAAGATCGTGTAGGTCCTTACGAAAATCCCGAGCTAATCGTGAACTAAATTCTTTATTAGATTTGTATGCGCTATCTAATACTTCAATTTGCGCCATATTTCTTTCCGTAACGTAACCATTATACTCCAATTCTTGTTTAATTTCGTTAAGTATTTTATTATACTCGGGAAATACACCTTGATTTAGTTTTTGGAGTTGTGTAATTTTTTGAGAAATGATACTAATTTTATCTTTATTTTCTCGAAGAAGCTCACAATCTTGTAAAACAAGATTACTAAACAAAATTTCATCATGTCTGCCCACATGCTTAAAGATGATAATAGGATAGTTAATATTTGTAAATCTTTGTCTATCCATGCTAAGTTGATAGTAAGTATTAGTATATTTTACTCTAAATCGGAAGTTATGCAAGCCGATTCCTCCTAATAAGCTGGGCGAGTCCTGCGAACCTGCTATATTTAATTTACCTGTAATAAAGCTTTTTCTTGAAATGCTGTCTATTTCACCAGCTAAAAAAGGCTCAAATTTCTTGATATATAGAGTATCTATAACGAAGTGTAAATCGAAAAACTTCTCTTTATTTGCTAAGTTAATTCGGCTTTCTTTTTCTTTATCACCCATACGTGGTTGCGAAACAACCATCCTATATCCTGTTTTTTTGCCTTGCGAGTCGTACTGTGGTTCAAGAATATGCAGCTTTTTTAATGTTAAAGTCTGGCGCTTGTTGTCAAATACCTGATAGAGGTCAATTGTACCTACTTCTAAATCTGAAATAATAAAATCTCTAACCTTGCCATTAGAAACTATTTTGAGCGAGTCGCTCAAAGTATAGATGAGATCGGTGCTCAACTCTGCTGTGCCTTTCATATCTAATCCTTTAATTTGCAGAACCTTACCTAATTCCGATAGATCTAGCTTATTAGCATAAATAGTCAGCACATCTTTAGGATTATCACTAATCGTACCCTCTACTTCCAACTTTTGTGCTAAGTTTTGAAGAGAAAAGTTTTCTATTTTATAGAAACCATTCCGCAAAGTAATTCGGTTATTATCTGACATCTTCCAAATAATCGTAGTATCTTTGACTACTTCCTTTTGTTCTGTGCTAGTTAGATACTGACATCCGTGTAAGAGAAGAGCAGAATTTTTTAATGAAACAAACAGATTATTACGTGAGAATCGTCCTTTACCATTGAGTTTGACCTCGTGCTGAGTAGGTAGATGTTTTAAGCCTGTACGAAAAGTAAACATACTATCTAACCAAACTGTACCAAAGTTGATATTTTTCAGATGGGTAGCTGTATCCTTTCCAATAATATACTCCTCAACACTTAAATTTAACATTCCTAATGCGTGCGGAATATTTTTTCTCTTAGACGCAGTAAGGTCAAACTTCACTTTGTTAAAGCGCATATTATCATACACGATACTATCTGAACTGATTTCTTCAATATCAAAAATAAAGTTTTCATCTATTTTTGCATGCCCTTTTATTAAGGTATTCTCAGCCATATCCAAAGGCAGGGTAGGGTCAATAAAATCAAGTAAGGGTTTAGCCTTACGCATCTGAATTTCATATACAAGCTGCTCTTTAACTTTGGAAGTATCCATCCCTGCACCAGGTAATGTTTGGGTAGTACTATCAAGCTTATGTTTGAAATAGTCTGTGAATTGATACACCATACTACCCATTTCTGTAATCAATTCAGAAATAATATAATTACCTTTTACCGAACCTGAAACAAAAGGAGTGTATAGTGTCAAATCTCTTTCTATGGTATTAGAGTCTATTTTTCGATAATCTAAAGTAAGATGACTTTTTCCTTCAAAAAAGAGCTTCCTATCAAGCTGCTCTAATGAAGTATTGTTCAAGAGTAAGTCTGTTTTGAGATTATTTTCATTATCTCCCTCTCCTTTGAGCACAAAATCTGTGGTAATGTAAAACGAATGAGGCGTAGCCTTAAAACGCTTGAGGTCTAATTTATAAACTCGCCCTTTGAGATCGTAGATAGGTAATGTATCCTTACGTTTATCCACAAAACCTTTAGCATATATTCCCCAGGTAGAGTCTTGTATGCTTAATTCGCCCCTGTATGTAGCCCCTTGTATTTTGAAGGCAGAATTTACATTCACTAAACCAAATCCTAATACATTTACTTGACTAACCAAGGTACTGACCTCCAATTCCATGCTCTGAGGATTAAATCCTTTACCTTTTATCTCTGTTTCTAAATCAAGTTGATTGATCTGAGTAGAGTCTATCTCCAAAGCTTTGGCAAGGTTAAAATCTTTGAGTACAAGTTTGCCTGAATACTCATCAGTGTTGATGTTGTATTGTAAATCAGGTCTAATCAAACCATATTTGGTGGTGATGAACCCATTAGTAACAAAGTTGTGATAAAAACCTGTATATTTGAGGTCTAATCTAGTTTTACCTAATTTTTTTATTTGTGTAGGTAAATCTTTTGCCACGGAGGGCATCATACGGTTAAAGTCATCGTACATCACGTAGGTAGAGTCGAGCCGTACATCAAAAATGGTAGTTTCTATGTCAGGAAGTCCATTAACTCGTCCCTGCAAGTGGATTTTTGTATGTTCTGCATATTCAATATCCATGTTACGAATGTTGAGTTTGTTTAGTCGCCCATCTATGCGGGTAGTGATTTTAACAGGTCCTTTTAAGTCGTGATAGTTTTCAGCAAACATGGCAATGTCATCTAACTCATACACACTAGGATATAAGTGAAGGGTAACTTTATTATTAAAATTTCCAATATCATTGATCTTTTTGTACTGAATAGAGGCGCTTAAATGTATATCTGAACGGTCTGTAATTAAACGAAGGTGATTAGCTTTCATGAGTGTATCAGACATTTCAAAACCTGTTGAGAAGTGTTTGATATGGATACCTGAGCTTCTCTCGTGTGCAGTAAAATGGCAAATATTTGCTTTGATAGTTCCTTTTTCGTCTAATATAAAGGAAAAGTCAATATCTGTATTTTCGAGATTTAGGTTATCAAAAGCCAGGTACGTAGGTGTAGGTGGATTTTTGAGGCACGTAGAGTCTGCGTATAAAAATCGTAGATTACGGATCTTGGCATCTGTGAAAATAATTGCCCAAGGCAAACCCGAGTTTTTAGAGGATGTAGTATCTGTGCTAGCGAAGGCGTCAAGGATATACTGATAGTTCCATATTGAGTCCTTATTACGGCGGTAGATATGTGCTGCGGGGGCAATAATCTCGGTTTGATGTACAAAAATCCGTTTTTTTTTCAAGTTAATTCCAATGTCTGAAAGTTCTACTTTCTCAACAGAGAAAAGAGTATTTTTTTGTTGGTCTAATATCTCTACATTTTCTAATAAAACTTTGTCGAACAAAATGATGCGCACATGTCCGATTTTTACAGGTGTGCCTAATTTGTGTGAAAGGTATTCTGCACCTATGCGAGCAAATACATTTTGGACGTGTTCAGTTTGTACAGCGCCGAGAATAAAAAGTATGAAAACCGTTAAGATAATGGTTCCGTGTTTTATCCCCCAAAATATGCGCTGATACACAAGATTAAAACGTAAATCAATAAGCAAAGTTAAGAAAAAAGTGATATTTAGGGAATAAATCATTTGATAGATGTTACTTTTTTGGGCGTGTCCCTCGCTTGCGCTCGGGTCGGCGTGCTGCGGGCTGCGCTTCGCTTCGGTGCTGCGCCCCACCCGCCCACCCCCTGGGCAATGGTAAAAGCGTGGGCGAGGGGCTTCGCACCGTGCTGACGCACGCCCTCCGCATGCCTCACGCGAAGAATGCTGCAAAGAAATAAAGTTCACCTAGTCAAAGTTTAACCTTGCAAATATCTGAAAATAAATAAAAAATAAGATAAAGCAAAACTATATCTAAAAACAAAATAAAACCTCAAAATACAGGGTTAAATTGCGTGAGGGGCATGGAGCATGCCGTTAGGCAGTGCGGAGCGTTAGCGTAGCACCGCAGCGATAGCGAAGTGCGGAATGCACCGACCCGAGCGTTAGCGAGGGGCACGCCCAGAAAGTAAAATAAACTTATCCATTTTATTTAAGTTTTCTTCCCGCTTCTTGTGTCTAAACCAACATGAAAACTCCTAAAAAATTTACTATTTTTTTTGACTTAACTAAGTTTTAGTTTAGTAACAAAAATTTCCTTGTCTCCTCCACTTTTCGTTTGGAACGCCCCTGGTGTGATATCATAATCAGTTGAATAGGTATAACCCGTTATATATACACAACCGTTACTGTCTACAAATATGGCATTGCCCTGATCTGAATTACTTCCTCCGATGTAGGTAGAGTACATCAAAGCAGTTCCTGTTGGGTTGAGTTTTGTAATAAAAGCGTCCTCCAATTCTCCTCCTCCATTTTTTGATTGAAATGCGTCTGTAGTAATATCATAATTGGTTGACTTTGTATAACCCGTTATGTACGCGCAGCCGTTACCATCCACGAATATGTCATTAGCTACATCTTCATTATTTCCTCCGATGTAGGTAGAATACACTAAACTGCTACCTGTTGCATTGAGTTTTGTAACAAAGATATTACTATGTGGCTCGCTTGTAGCTTGAAACACCTTTTGGGTAACATCGTAATTGGTTGAATAGGTATAACCCGTTACATACGCACAACCGCTACCATCTACAAATATGGCATTCCCCTTGTCCGAATTATTTCCACCAATATAAGTAGAATATATCAACGCAGTTCCTGTTGGGTTGAGTTTTGTGACGAAGACATCATCATATTTCTGGTTTGTAGTTTGGAATGCCCCTGGAGTAATATCATAGTCGAGTGATAATGTATAGCCTGTTATATACACGCAACCGCTATTATCTACGAATATATCTGTTCCATAGTCCCTCGAACCTCCTCCAATGTAAGTAGAATACACTAAACTGCTACCTGTTGCGTTAATTTTCGTAACAAAAACATCTTCCTCTTCTCCATGTGTAGTTTGGAACGCACCAGGAGTAACATCATAGTCGGGTGATAATGTATAGCCTGTTATATACACACAACCGCTATTATCTACGAACATACCCGCTCCTTTATCATCATTATTTCCCCCAATATAAGTAGAATATACTAGACTACTGCCTGTTGCGTTAAATTTTGTAATAAAAACATCCATATATCCCCCAGATTTTTTTTGAAAAGCCCCTGGAGTAACATCATAATTAGATGAGTATGTCCATCCTGCTATATACACACAACCGCTACCATCTACGAATATGCCACTACTTTCATCAAAGCGCTCTCCCCCAATATAGGTAGAAAACTCTATTTTATTACCTGCGGCGTTAAGTTTGGTAACAAAAACATCCATTTCTCCTTGAAATGCTGTTTGAAAAACTCCAGGAGTGATATCGTAATCGGCTGACCTGCTAATACCTGTTACATACACGCAGCCACTGCCATCTACAAATATGTCTTTACCATGATCAAAATCATTTCCCCCAATATAAGTAGAGTATACTAATGGGTCTATCACCACGAGCTTAGTTCTATCATAATCGCTTAAAAAAAACTGCCATGTTTCACCATTTCTAATAAATTTGCTTGGTATGATATGGTTATCTTGGTAAGTACACAAATCTGATAGTGATGCTTCACCAAAACGCGTGGTAAAACAAAGCTGGGTTTCACCCTTAGTATAAATCTTATCTTGCCCTCTTAGTTTAAACCTAATTTGCGAAATATCTGCGTACGGTTGTACCACAAAGTCATATCGCAATCTACCCTCGTCAAAATAATATCGTATATCTATTCCTTCGTACACATTTTTAACCCAAGCCTCTTTATACAAACCTACATACGTAGCATGTTTAGTTTCATCATTGCCAATGAAATAGTTGTAGTAGGTTTCTATCTGCTTTTTACCTTCTCGTACAGGGTTAGGATTAGAATTTTCTAACTCAAACAGTATTCTATGCCCAAGTAAAGTTTGATTTTCAAAATCCTCGGACTTATTTTTGAGAGTACAAAATTCTGTTACTTTATTTTGTTCTACCTTGTAAAACGTGTAATTGACGCCATACTTTGTAATCCAGGCGTCTAAACCGCTCATACGGCATAAATATAAGACGTCATTATGCCATTGACCTTTATTTTCAATAAAGAACAGATAATCAATTTTGGTTAGCTGACTATCAGATTTTTTATTTTTTGCAAGCAGTATTGTTATAGGCAAAAAGCAAGTCAAGAAAAAAGAAAAAACTTTTGTTTTCATAACATTTTATTATGATATTTTGTAAAATTACATGTCGCCTTCAAAGTTTGCAAATGCTATCAAAGAAAAGGGCGAAAATCATGGGTAATGGGCATATTATATTAAGTTAATGGTTTAGTTTACTTTTTTTGGGCGTGTCCCTCGCTTGCGCTCGGGTCGGCGTGCTACGGGCTACGCTAGCGCTTCGGTGCTACGCTGCGCTTCGCACCGTGCTAACGCACGCCCTCCGCATGCCTCACGCAGCAGCCTTTTAACGTTTTACCTTATTTTTATACATATCCTTGCTTTACCTCGTTTGATGCTCATTATCAAGTACTTACAAGGTTAAATTTTTTTACCTTGTTTGAACTGCCCTCGTTTTATCTTGTTTTTTGTTCATTTTCAATTGCTTGCAAGGTTAAACCTTGAATACACGGACTTTTGATAACGCTTTAACACTGAATATGCCAGTTTTACTTTTGTAGTTACGTGTTTATTGGTTTGAGCTAGCAAACTCAAACTACGTTATCAGGTACTTACAAGGTAAAGCTTTGATTAAGTGGGATTAGCGTACTGACTGCTTGCGTGAGGCATGCGAAGGGCAAGCCGTCAGGCTTGGTGCGAAGCCTCTCGCACACGCCCTTAACCCCATAACCAGGGGGTGGGCGGGTGGGGCGCAGCACCGAAGCGTTAGCGTAGCCCGCAGCACGCCGACCTTGTGGGTATACGCGCAGCGTAACGCCCACAAGGACACGCCCAGAAAACAAAATATTCAAACCTAATTTTCTTTAACTTGATAAATTCAATATCCCAAAAATACACTACCTTTGCACTGAACTATGCAACGTTTTTTTACGAGTTACCTCTTATTTTGGATTTTCTGCACTATTTTAATAATAGGCGGCGTTTTCTTTTTCTTTACTCCTAAACAAACTCACTCCGAACAAGAAAAAAGAACACTAGCTGCCACCCCTCGCTTTGAATGGACGCAATGGTGGTCAAAACAATACGCTAACCACGTAGATGAATATATTGCTGATCATTTCCCCTATCGGGAAACTTGGCTACAAACTGCCCGCACACTCAAACAAAGTAAAGGGATCCAAGATAAAGAAGTAGCCTTCGTACAACCTGTTATTCTACCTAAGAAAAAAGATACCCTATCTACTACTAATGCAAAAAAACAAATTTCGCCTAATAAAGATACCCTCACTGAGTTCAAGGTTAAAAATACTACCCTAATACAAACACAAACTACACAAAACAATATCCCTGATACAGAGGATGCTATATATAAAAACGGAATCCTAATTTACAAAAACATGGCACTACAATTCTTTGGGGGCAATGAAAGCATGGCTAAATATTTTGCTAAAACCATGAATGAATACCATTCTGCTTTATCGCCCAAAAATGTTACTGTACATTGCGTAGTACCACCTTCCAGCGGTGCTTTTTATATCCCTGAAAAATACAGGCGAGGCACATCAGAAAAAGATAATTTAGATTGCATTCGCAAAAATCTTAATAGCCAAGTGCACATGCCAAAAGTGTATGAAATTTTAGAGGAGCACAAAGATGAGTACATTTACTTCAACACTGACCACCATTGGACAGGTTTAGGAGCGTATTATGCGTATCAAGCTTTTTGTCAAGAAGCGGGTATAGATGCCATTCCTTTGGAAAATATGCAACGCAAGGTAATTCCCAAGTTTTTAGGTTCTTTGTATTATGTATTACAAGATGAACGCTTACAAAAAGGCATGGATTCAGTAGTGTATTACAAGATAAACACGCCCTACCGAATGTATTATGGCAAGGGGGAAGGATATAAAGAAAAAATCAGGATACCCTTATATGCGGAGTATGCCCGAGGAGGGGCGAGCTATGGTGTTTTTATTGGTTCGGACCACCCTTATATTGAGATTGATACAGATTTAAACAATGGCAGGCGTGCAATTGTGCTTAAAAATTCCTATGGAAATCCTTTTGTACCTTATTTAGTGCAGCATTTTGACAAAATCATTGCTTTAGATTATCGGTATTATGACGGTAAGGGGGTGAAAAAGTTAGTCGATCAGTATCAAATCACGGATGTAATAATAGTTACGACCTCTGTATTTGCTAATGTTGCATGGCATTCAGACAGGTTAAAAATAGTCTTAAACAACTGAATATGAAGCAGGTTAAAACATTTGTAGGGTTATATTTTATTTTTGGGCGTGTCCCTGCGCTGCGCTTGGGTCGGTGCATTCTGCACTCCGCATTCGCTGCGGTGCTTCGCTACGCTCCGCACTGCCTAACGGCATGCGTCATGCACCTCACGCAGGTACACACGGCTATAACTTTATTCAGTATTCTTTTTCCTTTCTCTTTGCAGGTACGCGCACAAGAAAAATACTCATGGATGTACCCTCAACTCAACTACATTCAATTTTATGACCGAAAAGATATTGAACCCTTGTACCAAGCATGGCAAAATGTAGACAAACAAAAGCTGGTCATTCTTCACATGGGCGACTCGCATTTACAATCAGGTTATTATCCTGAACGGTTACGAGAGGAACTCATTAAAGTATTAGGTGATGGCGGACAAGGTATAATGGTCAATTACAGTGCGGTAAAGACTTACCCTTCTTGTGCGGTTACTACATCATGTACAGGAAATTGGACCGCGGCACGATGTATTGTACTCAAACCTAAATTAACTTTGGGTGTATCTGGGATGACTGTGCACACCCAAGAGGAGGGGGCTACTTTATCTTTCACGCTCAACAGAGAAAATATTAAAAACTACACACTTCTAAAACTACTTGTCAAAAAAGACACTACTTGTTTTGATTTTGAGATAGAAACAGGCGATAAAAAAATTCTTGTAAAAACATTCTCTTATCCCGAAAAACCTGAAATTACTATATCATTAGATAACTTTACTTCCAAAACTATTACTTTGCGCACTATTAAAACATCGCCCATTCAAGACCATTTTGAATTTTACGGAATGAGTTTAGAAAGTGCAGAAAATAAAGGCTTATTATTGCATAATGCAGGGGTAGGGGCATCTCGGTTTCTCTCAGTGTTGTTGCAAGATTTGTTTATGCAGCAATTACCTGTTTTTTCCCCTAACTTAGTTATATTAGACTACGGCACAAACGACTATCTATACAAAGATAAAATTGACACATCTTTAGAAACTGAAATCAAAAAAATTATTGAGAATATACGAGCAGCGTGTCCTAATGCCGTCATCATGCTCACAACTACTCAAGATATGAAAAAGAGAAATGTATCTCTCAAATCAGCGGTTAAATTTGTAGATCTCATCCACAAAATTGCTCAAGAAGAGCATTGCATTATCTACGATTGGTATTGGATTTCGGGCGGATATGGTGTAGCTAAAGAGTGGAATCAAGCAGGTTTAATGAGTAGAGATATGGTTCATCTTACTCCCAGAGGTTATCAACTAAAAGGGGAATTTTTAGCAGATGCCTTTAAGAACACTATACGTTGGTTACAAAACAATCCTTCACAGAATTCATACATTTTACCTATTGACTCCATTAAAAAGGAAAGTTTAGATAAAATAGCCAAAGACAAGTCTAAGCCAAGTACGCAACCTATTATTATACCCCACGGACAAAAAGAGTACATTTACACTATTCAGCCTGGGGATACCTTAGGAAAAATTGCGGTGCAATTTAAGGTAACAGTAAAGGAACTCCAAGCATGGAATGGATTAAATGACACTCGTATTTATGCAGGAAAAACCCTTAAAATATATCTCAAATAGTTTTTTTATCAAGTAGTAACATGGTTTTTGCGAGTTTAACATTTTTGTATTTCTTTTTACCGCTTTGTTTATTCTGTTACCATATTTTTCAGAATATTCATTATCGCAATGCGGTGCTGATTATATTTTCGTTATTTTTTTACGCGTGGGGAGAACCTATTTGGGTTAGTCTTTTAATTTTTTCGGCTTTGGTGGATTATCTCAATGGGTTAATTATTCACAAATACAGAGGTAAAATAGGGGCTAAATTGGGACTAATCTCTTCTATTACCATCAACTTAGGAATACTGATTGCCTTCAAATACACAGGTTTTATCTATCAAAACCTCAACTTTTTACTTGGTTTGAATCTGCCTGTACCTAACATTACTTTGCCGATAGGGATTTCATTTTACACCTTTCAAACTATGTCTTATAGCATTGATTTATACAGGAACAAAGTACAGGTACAAAAGTCTTTCAGCAAATTTTTGTTATTTGTAAGTTTATTTCCGCAGTTAGTAGCAGGACCTATTGTAAGGTATCAGCAAATAGAACAGGAAATTGAACGGAGAAAAGTAAATGGGTTATTTTTAGTAGGAGGATTACATCGGTTTTGTGTGGGATTATTTAAGAAAGTAGCCATTGCGAACGTAGCAGGTGAGTTAGCTAAACCTTATTTAGAAGCCGTACCTTATCATCTTGCGGTGGGGGAGGCGTGGATAGGAATTATTTTATTTTCCATTCAAATTTATTTTGATTTTTCAGGTTATTCAGACATGGCTATCGGATTAGGTAGAATGTTTGGTTTTACTTTTCCTGAAAACTTCAAATATCCTTATATTTCCACTTCTGCTACCGAGTTTTGGCGGCGTTGGCATATTTCTTTGGGCAGTTTTTTTAGAGATTATGTGTATATACCTTTGGGGGGCAATCGCAAAAGAAGGTATTTTAACTTATTTGTAGTTTGGGCTTTAACAGGACTTTGGCACGGAGCAAGTTGGAACTTTGTACTGTGGGGCTTATATTTTGGCATTTTGATAGCTATAGAGCAGTTGTTTTTACTTAAAATGCTAAATAAGCTGCCTAAGTTTATCGGTCATTTGTATCTTTTATTGGTGGCGGTCATAGGTTGGGCTTTATTTTATTTCACTGATTTTTCTAAGTTGATAGCCTATTTAAAGGTTCTTTTATGTATTTCTTATTCTTCATTTTGGAAAGTAGAACTTACTTATATGCTTAAAGAAAACATGTTTTGGTTTATGTTAGCCATTATTTTGTGTATGCCCGTGTATATGTGGATTAAGAAGTGGGATAGTCATTTTTGGCAGCAGAAAATTCGCCCGTATTTGCTTGTACCTACTTTTGTGTTTAGTATATTTTTACTTTGGGTTAGTACCAGTTTGTTAGTAGGTAACTCGTATAATCCATTTATTTATTATCGCTTTTAACTTAGTTTGAGTCCAATTTTTTGATAATCAGATTTATATTTTTGAATGTCTTTGTTATTCAATTTTATTTTTGGGCGTGTCCTTGCTTGCGTTTCGCTGCGCTCATGCAAGCAAGGTCGGCGTGCTACGGGCTACGCTATCGCTTCGGTGCTACGCACTGCTAACGCACCCTCCGCATGCCTCACGCACGCGGCAGGCACACTAACCCCACTTATTGAAACGTTAACTTTGTAAGTACCTGACAATGAATACTAAACAAAGCAAAAATATATTTTTACCTTGTAAATTATTGAAAATCCATTCAAAATAAAGTAAAATTTTGGGAATCAGGGTTAAAGGGCTGCAAAAAGTCCATGCATTCAAGGTTTAAGCTTGTGTATCCTTGAAAATGAATGTAAAACAAGGTAAAATAACCCCACTTGAAATAAGGTAAAAAATTTTAACCTTGTAAGTAGTTGATAACCCGTATTAAACAAGGTAAAGCTAATGTATGCCTAAAAATGAGGTAAAACATGAAAATGCCGTTTGCGTGAGGGATACGGAGCATGCCGTTAGGCAGTGCGAAGCGCAGCGTAGCACCGAAGCGTTAGCGTAGTGCGCAGTAGCCCGACCCGAGCGCAGCGAGGGGCACGCCCAAAAGTAAAATTATTTTTTAGACTTAATATAAACAAACCTCCTCACTACAATTTTCCCTTTATGGCTCAAGCTCAATAAGAAAAATCTGTATATTGTTGACTGCTCCTTTTTGCATCTGCCAAAAAGAACTCAGAAAGTATTACTTATGTTGAGCATGCCCGAGAACTGATTTCAAACAATTTTGCAAAGTTTAATCATTTTACTTCTCTTAATACCCTAAAGTGAATCTAATTTTACCTACAACTATGTTATGGGTGAATATAAAAGAAGCTATAAAAGCCGTTCGCGCTAATTTATTACGCAGCATTTTGACCATGCTTATTATTGCTTTTGGAATTATGGCATTAGTGGGTATTCTTACGGCTATTGACGGAATAAAGCATGCTATGACCGATAAATTCTCATTGATGGGTGCTAATACTTTTAAGATTATGAATCAATCCTCAAAAATTCGCATAAGCGGACGCAAACGCCCTAAGAACGTAGAGAAAAAAAACCCCGAAATTACCCAAAAACAGGTAGAACAATTTATACAAAGTTACACCTTTCCTGCTACTATTAGCATTAGTAGTGCTAATACACAAATCGGACAGATAAAGTACGAAAATCGTAAAACAAACCCCAATATCAGTATAAAAGGAGGAGATGAAGGTTTTACGGTGGTAGAAGGCTACAGTATAGCCCAAGGACGGAATTTTAACGCTTTTGAAGTTAACGAAGGTTTATCTGTTGCAATTATTGGGGAGCAGGTGCGTAAGGAGTTATTTCCTTATCAAAACCCATTGCAAAAGCAAATTACTATCAATGGGAAGCATTTTACGGTTATTGGTGTGTTTGAGGAGAAAGGTTCAGCATTGGGATTTGGTGGAGATAAAATTGTAGTTATGCCCTACTTGACTTTAGACAAAAACTTTCCAAACCTAATTACGAATAAAAATTATCATATTAACATTACTGTAAAAGAAAATTCTTTACTTGACCCTGCTATTGAGGAAGCCCGTGCAGTGATGCGAAAAGTAAGAGGTTTAAGTGCCACACAGGAGGATAATTTTGGTTTTATTAAGTCAGATGCTTTGTCTACTTTGCTGTTGGAGGAGTTAGCGATTGTGCGTATTGCGGCTACGTTCATTGGTCTGATTACGCTTACGGGGGCAGCGGTGGGTTTGATGAACATAATGTTGGTTAGTGTTACTGAGCGTACTCGTGAAATTGGTGTTCGTAAATCTCTGGGGGCTACCAAAAAAAATATCCTCAATCAGTTTCTGACCGAAGCGATTGTGATTTGCCAGTTAGGGGGGCTTTTAGGTATTCTTTTGGGCATTCTGATAGGTAATTTAGTTTCAGTAGCCATAGG
The DNA here is from genome assembly GCA_025057675.1 of Bacteroidia bacterium. GTDB lineage: Bacteria > Bacteroidota > Bacteroidia > JANWVE01 > JANWVE01 > JANWVE01. The sequence continues at coordinate 29,303 of JANWVE010000001.1, read as the reverse complement.
TAGTGAGTTTATTATACCCTGGCTGTGGATTGCTACGGCGGTAAGTTTATGCTTTTTAGTAGGTTTGATTTCAGGTATTTATCCTGCGTGGAAAGCTTCTAATTTAGACCCTATTGAGGCACTGCGGTACGAATAAAAGTTGAAGAGTGTATTTTGTTGATGAGTTATTTAGTTAGGGGATTTTTCTTTTTGGGCGTGTCCCTCGCTGCGCTCGGGTCGGGCTATTCCGCACTACGCTGACGCTCGGTGCTACGCTGCGCTTCGCACTGCCTGACGGCATGCTCCATAGCCCTCACGCAAACAGTATTTTGATGCCTTACCTGATTTTTATATATATTCCTGCTTTACCTTGTTCAATTTTGATTATCAGACGTCTATAAAGTTAGAATTTTTTACCTCGTTTTAATCGTACTTGTTTTATCTTGTTTTGTATTCATTTTCAAGTACTTGCAAGATTAAACCTTGAATACATGGACTTGTTATACTCCTTCAACCTTGAGTACATAAGCTTTACTTTATTTTTAATTGATTTTCAATAACTTATAATATTAAACCTTTTTTATTGTTCATTTTCAAATACTTACAGGGTTAAGTATTAAACAAGTGAGATTAGTATGCTTGCGGCTTATCTGCGTGAGGCATGCGGAGGGTGCGTGAGCAGTGCGCAGCGCAGCGAAGCACCGAAGCGATAGCGCAGCCCGCAGCACGCCGACCCGAAGCGCAGCGAAGGGACACGTCAAAAAAATAAATAAAAATCAATGATTAGAATAAACAATAAAAGAGTATCTATCTAAAAATTTGAGAACATGTAAATACATTCAGTATTACCATTCTAACAGTTCAGCCATTTTTTGAGCTACCTTATCCGCACTGGGAAGCATAGCGGCTTCTAAAACAAGATTTATAGGTACAGCAGGTAAATTAAGCGCTCCTACATAACTAACAGGGGCATCTAAGTACTTGAACAACCGATGGCTAATCCTACCTGCAAGTGCTTCTATAAACGAATTTTCAATAGGCTCTTCTGTAACTAACAGAACCTTATTATGTTTTTTGACCACATACTCTATCATATCCCAATCTAATGGGTGTAAAGTCCGCAAGTCTACAATCTCTATTTTTCCCTTGAAGTTTTTAGCAGCATTTTTTGCCCAATATACGCCCATTCCATAGGTAATTACAGCTATTGTACTACCTGCATCAAGTTCATTTTCATCGGCAGGTAAAACGATATTAGCTTTACCCAAAGGAATAATATACTCTTCATCAGGTTCAATTGTTTTAGCTTCGGATGTGCCAGGTACTTTACTCCAATACAGACCTTTATGTTCTAACATCACTACGGGATTAGGGTCATAAAAAGCGGCTTTCATTAGTCCTTTCATATCTGCCGCATTAGATGGATATACGACTTTTATGCCTTTGATAGTGAGCAAAGTGCTTTCTATACTTCCACTGTGATAAGGTCCTCCCCCACCATAAGCACCCACAGGCACACGTATAAGCGTTTGAATAGGACATTTACCCATAGAGAGATAACAAGATTTAGATATCTCCTCTACTAATTGATTTAATCCAGGCCATATATAATCTGCAAATTGCACTTCAACAATAGGTTTACACCCTACCTGCGACATACCAACCGTAGAACCAATAATATACGCTTCCTGAATAGGTGTATTGAATACTCTATGACTGCCGAATTTTTGTGCTAATAAAGCTGCTTCCCGAAATACACCGCCCAGGCGTTCTCCTACATCTTGTCCATACAAAAGCGCCTCTGGATGTTTTGCTAAAATTTCGCCTACAGCATGAAGCGCTGCATCTACCATAACTACTTCCTGACCATTAAGAGGGGTTCTGTTACCCTTTTCTTCAATAATAGGTGTAGGTACAAAAATAAAGTCTTCTACTGTACTTGGGTCGGGTTCAGGTGCTTGTTTGGCACGTTCAAAGTCCTCTAATACTTGATTTTTAGCTTTTTCTTTAATTGCGTTTAACTCTTCCTGACCTACCCCTTTTTCTAACAGTTGAGACTCTAAAATCAAAATCGGGTCTTTCTCTCGGCACTTTTTGAGGTCTTCTTCGGTTCTGTACCATTCTTTGCGTACACCTGAGGTATGATGTCCTAACAAAGGTACAAGTGCATGTACTAACATAGGTCCCTTACGTTTACGCACGTGGTCGAAGGCATAACTTAGTCCTTTGTAGCAGTCAGTAAAGTCGTTTCCTTTTACACTGTGAGTAGCCATTCCTTTGAAACCTTGTGCGTATTCTATCGCATTCATAGCACGCATCTCCTCTCCTGATGCAGATATGCCCCAGCCATTATCTTGAATAAGATAAAGTATGGGTAGCTTTTTCAATACTGCCATTTGAAAAGCTTCGGCTACTTCTCCTTCGGTAACAGAACCATCTCCTAATGAACAAACTACAATGGGTCTTTTACCTGATAAGCGTATATTTTCTAAATACTGAATCCCTTGTGCAATACCTGTAGCAGGGATAGCCTGCATACCCGTAGCACTAGATTGATGTATAATTTTAGGTTTATCTTCTTGCTTTAAGCTGGGGTGGCAATAGTATGATCGCCCTCCTGAAAAGATATCATCACGTTTAGCAAGAAGTTGTAGCATAAGGTCGTATGGTGTTAGACCTATACCGAGTAAGATAGAGTCATCTCTGTAATATGGACTAACCCAATCTTCAGGTTGAAGTAAAAAGGCAGTAGCTAATTGTACGGCTTCATGCCCGCGAGAGGTGGAATGAACGTATTTACATATTGTCCTATTAGCGTCATACACTTCTGCCATAGTTTTGGCGGTTTGCATGTACAAATAGGCTTTTTTAAGTAATTCTGTATCTACGGTGGGGAAGGTTCTCGGAACAGTCATGCGATTAAGTTAGAATATGCAAAATTAAGGTTTAGTTGATACTTGCAAAAAAATAAATTTGTATGTTTGTATGGTTGTATTATAGCAAATTAGGTTAATTTTTGGGCGTGTCCTTGCCCACGTCTTGCTACGCTCGTGTGGGCAAGGTCGGCGTGCTACGGGCTAACGGTGCTGCGCCCCACCCGCCCACCCCCTGGGCAATGGGTTGAGTGTGGGCGAGGGGCTTCGCACCAAGCCTGACGGCTTGCCCTCCGCATGCCTCACGCAAGGATCTTGGCAGGTCGGCAGGATCTATTTACTCAAAGTTTTACTTTGTAAGTACGTGAAAATGAACATCAAAAAAGATAAAAACTAATTTTAATATTGTAAATACCTGATAATCAATTGTAAATAAGGTAAAACTTCGAAAATCAGGGTAGTAGAGGTACAAAAAGTCCATGTGTTCAAGGTCTAACCTTGTACATACTTGAAAATCAATGTAAAACAAAGTAAAATAGCCATGGTTCGAACAAGGTAAAAAGTTTTAATCTTGCAAGTATTTGATAATGAGTATCAAACAAGGTAAAGCAAAGATTTGTCTAAAAACAAGGTAAAACATCCAAAGTCTGCTGCGTGAGGCATGCGGAGGGTGCGTAAGCAGTGCGAAGCACCGAAGCGATAGCGCAGCCCGCAGCACGCCGACCCGAGCGCAGCGAGGGACACGCCCAAAAATACAATCAAATCTAATTACCTATTTATCTAACCGACCGTAAAAACGAAATAAACTTAATCTGCTTATACCTGTACAAACTATAAAAAGAACTATTAGCATCCAATATTGAGCATCGTCCATTAAATAAGTGCTTAAAGCATAGTTCTTGGGTATCCATATCTTCTCCACAGAGTGCCAAATAAGCGCCGAATGCTCTATACTAATGTAAAACTTAGACATTCCTATATTGATAAGTAAAACCACTAAAAAATCGCTAACCTTGTTAAAATACCGATGATACTTTTCTAAAGTCAGAACTACACTTAGAATTACAAAAGCATATATATCCATTATCACTCTGCTTTCTTTATGCAAGTTGATTAAAATTGCTATTAACCAAAGTAGATATAACCCTAAACTACAAGATAAAATGGTTTTAGCTACTCGGCTTAGCATGAAGTATAAAAGTATTGCTATCATACCAAAACCAGAGAAAAACTGTAAAATCCATGTAGCCCCGTGATAACCTATACCTAATACAGAAGTGAGAAAATAAGTTTTTGTAGGGCTTTGCATCTGCGGATATTGAGTCAAATATTTCTTGAAAGCTATTGTTGCCAATAAAAATAATACGGCTAGACCTATTTTTTGCACGTTTTTTCTTTGAATACAATAGACTAAAATCATTTTAGTATTCTCTTTTACACAGTACAAAGTAGGTAGCGCATGATACAAAACATAACTATAAGTAACTACATATAAAAGGGTGTTTAAATGAAAATCTAAATTTATCTTGTAGGCTATTCTATAAGCGTAGTAAGTTCTCAAAAGGACAAAAACTAATAAACATAATCCAATAAATACATAGTCCTTATGTGTTTTGATATTTTGGATGGGTTGCTTATACTTTAAAGATATAGGAAATATTATCAGCAAAAAAATGTAAAAAGAGAATAAAGGATACACGAATGCACCTAATAAACCTATCAATAATAACATTTTTACTTTGTCTTGAACATAAAACCATAAAGCAGCTGTACCAAATAAAAATGCTAAACTATCCGTAAGCACAGGGTAGTAAAAAATGAATTTTAGCACATAAAAATTAACCAGCATCAGAATACTGATTAACCATTGAACTCTTGACGAGATTTGTAAATACTTCATAATTTGGTGCCACAACAGCACTGAAAGCAGCCAAGATATTGTGTTCAATACATAAAAACCCACAATTATATTAGATAAAGAAAGACTTGCACCAATGCCTGTGATTAAACAATATACAATACCACAAGGTAAGATTCTATGTATGTAATACGTGGAAAAACTTTTGTTTTGCCAAAAAATCTCAAATTTTTGGGCAATTTGACAGTAGTGGTGTCCATCATAGCCGCAGCCATTGTTTGCAGTTATTCTTTCTCCAAAAGTAAAATATAAAATACTCCAGGATAGGATAAAAATTAAGTTCCAAATAAGAGGATAAGACCATATTTCTGTTCGTAAATTAAACAAAGACATATTGTGACATATTGTGTATCTATTCATGACATTTTTAGCCATTTCCACAGCTCCTTGTAAGAAGCTTTTTTACCATACATTAAAATTCCCACACGATAAATTTTTGCAGCTATCCACAAAGCGGCAAAAACAGATAAATACAAGAGTATCAAAGACAAGGTTATTTCCCACCATTCTACCTTACCTGAGTTAAAGCGTGTCAGCATTGTCATAGGAGAAGTCATAGGAAAGTATGATAAGAATCTTGAAAGCCCACTATTAGGATTTTCTAAAATATGCCCTGTAAATAAAATAGGAATGATAACCGGTAAAGTAATAGGAAGTTGTAAATACTGTGTATCTGACTCATTATCTACTGCGGCACCTATAGCAGCAAATAAAGAGCCGTAAAATAAATACCCACCTATGAAGTATAATACAAAGTATAATAAAATCATAGGGGAAGTAGAATACAAAGCTTGCAATAAATTAGGTTTTGAATTTTGAATAGTCATAGATGCAGGGTCGATACTTTGTTGTTCAACGACTTGCTGTTCTGCACGAGTACGTTTTTCAGTAGTGTTTTTCGTTATCATTGGGCTTATGATACTACCTAGGATTACTATCAAACCTAACCAAATCCCAATTTGTGTCAAGCCCACTAACAAAACAGCAATAATTTTGCTGATTAAAAGATCAATAGGTTTTACACAAGTGAGCAATACTTCTATTACACGATTTGTTTTTTCCTCTATCACGATTCTTAACACTATGGCTCCATAAATGAACAAAAACATGTATAACAGCAGGCTTGCCCCAAAACCAACAAACGTACGAATAAAACTATTAGTTTGCTTAATATCTCCTTTATCGCTTACTTCTACACTTGAAAGATTAACCTTGGCTTGAATGCTATCTAATTGTGAGGGTCTGATTCCGCTTTGAATGAGCTGCTGATTTTTAAGAATTTGGATGAATAAATCTTCTAATTTATTATGATTTCCCACACTTAATGTGTTTTTGCCATAGTAAATAAGGTCGCCTCCTTTGATAGAAAACTGTTTAGGGATATAGATAATGCCATTAAATTTTGGATTTTTACCTTGTATGTATGTTAGGTTTTTGTTTATATCGCCTTGTAAAGGGGTAAATGTAAAGTTTTTTTCTTTACGAGGTAGATTTTGAGAAATTAGAGTGGTTTCATCTACAATTCCGAGGTTTAGGGGTTCAGGTTTAGTGTATGCGGTAGCTATAATTTGAGCTACGATGATAGCAACTAATCCTAGGGGGGCTAATAAAGTGCTAATAATAAATACTTTATTTCTAACTTTATTGAGATATTCTCTTTGAATGATGAGTTTGAGCAATGAAAAATTCATGATACAAAAATACGAGATACGGGGTAATTTCAAGTAGATAGCTATTTCCTAAGAAGTGAAGGAAGGGAATAGTTTGAAGTGAAGTTATTATTTTTCAAATTATATGTGACATTAATTTTTGTTTAAGTGTATTAGAGGGCATTTATGTATGTTTTTATGTTATGTTAATTTTTTGGGCGTGTCCTTGTGAGCGTTACACTTTCGCTTATGCCCACAAGGACACGCCCAAAAAATTAAAACCTAACTTCTTTAGGACCACTCTTTGTGTAAAGTGTAAAGTAGTGTTCAAAATTCAGCGTTTTTTTGGTTAATTTGCGAAGATAGAGATGAAAGACATGAAGATACTTATCATTGTCAATAACGATGTGGATACCGACCCACGCGTACTCAACCAGTGGGAGGCACTAAAAGACCATGCCTCTATTTATTTTATGGCAAATAGTGTAAAAAAAATTCCTTGCAAAGGTTTTTTCAATTTTGCCTCACTCACACGCAGATATATTTTTCACTATGGATATCCCTTTTTGATTCGCAAGTTCTTAACCTTATTTATTCTGTTGTACAAAGCTATTTTACGCTTGATAGTAAGGCATAAATACAAAAATCTATATCAGCGGAGATACTGGCAAGATATACGAGTGAACGAATTAAACAAAATAAAAAATCAATACACTTTTGATTGTATCATTGCAAATGATATAGATACTCTACCCATAGCTGCCTTTCTCAAAAAGCAAAATACTAAACTCATTTTTGATGCACATGAGTATTTTTTAGAAGAAAATGAGGCGTCTGCCTGGATAGAAAAAGAATATCCTTTTCGCAAATATCTTATCGATGAGTACTTAAAATGTATTGATGTGTTCATGACTGTAGGAGAGAATATCGCTATGCGTTTTGAAAAAGAACTTCAACTAATCCAAAAACCCCTCGTAATATTCAACGCTAAACCTTATTTCGATAGCCCTCCTAGTCCCACTAATCCTGATATAATACGGATGGTACATCACGGCGTTGCTATACCTAATAGAAATTTAGAAAGCCTAATAGAAGTAATGCGATATTTGCCAAGTAACTATGAAATCCATTTTTATCTTAAAGTTATTGATGATAACTACGCTGCTGCTTTGTACAGTTTAGCTAGGGGTGTTAAAAATGTTTTTTTTCATCCCCCTGTACCTTTTTCTCAAATTATTCCAACCATTGCGGTCTATGATATCGGACTTTATTTAATTGAAAAAAACAACTACAATAATGCTAATTGTTTGCCTAATAAAGTGTTTGAGTTTATTCAAGCTAAATTAGCCTTGATTATGTCTCACACCTATGAAGTAGAGAAGCTTTTAAAAAAGTATCAAAATGGGGTTATTGTGGATGGAGATGTTAAAAATATTGCTCATACCATTAAAAACATAACTGTTCAGGAAATAGAGCAGTATAAAAAAAGATCAGCTTTGGCGGCCAAGGAACTTTCCGCAGAAGCAGAGTGGCAAAAAATCCGAAAAATCGTCGGTATAAAACAATAGAACTTGCATAAATCCAAAATTGTTTGTTATTTCACTTGTAAAATAAAGTAAGAGTATGCCGCATTATGTTCAGTTAGGTAAAGTACCACCCAAAAGACATACACAGTTCCGCAAACCTGATGGTACTTTATATGGTGAGGAGTTAGTCAGCACTCGGGGTTTTTCTAGTTTATATTCTTTGGTGTATCATGTACATCCCCCCACAGTGGTTAAGCAGGTTGGAGAACCTTACAGCGTAATTCCCGAAATAGCCATTGCAAATAACATGATGCATCATAGCTTTCAAACTTTTACCCTACAACCCGAAGATGATTTTCTCAAAAGCAGAAGAACTCTTTTGGTTAATCATCATTTACACATTGGTAGTGCTGCACCTCGTAAAAGCATGACCGAATACTTCTATAAAAATGCTGACGCAGATGAAGTTTTGTTTATCCACCAAGGCTCGGGCAAAATAACGACCATTTACGGAGAATTAGAATTCAAGTACGGCGATTATGTTGTTATTCCTCGTGGAGTTATTTATCAAATACAATTTAACGATGAAAATAACCGTATTTTTTACGTAGAAGCATTCAGTCCTATACGTTTTCCTAAGCGTTATCTTAACGAAGTGGGGCAACTCATGGAGCATGCACCGTTTTGTCAAAGAGATATCAAAACTCCCCAGAACCTTAAAACACACGATGAAAAAGGAGAATTTTTAATCCTTATCAAAAAGCAAGGTTGGATATATCCTTACACGTATGTGTACCACCCCTTTGATGCTATTGGTTGGGATGGATATTTTTATCCTTTCATTTTTTCCATTCATGATTTTGAACCGATTACGGGCAGAGTACACATGCCTCCTCCTATACATCAAACTTTTGAAGGCGATGGTTTTGTTATTTGTTCTTTTGTACCTCGTTTATATGATTATCATCCCTTAGCCATTCCCGCGCCGTATCATCATAGTAACATTGACTCGGATGAGGTTCTCTATTATGTAGATGGAGATTTTATGAGTAGAAAAAGCGTCAAAAAAGGACAAATTACTTTACATCCTGCGGGCATTCCTCACGGACCTCATCCAGGTACAATAGAAAAAAGTATTGGGCAGAAGGGTACAGAAGAGCTTGCCGTGATGATTGACCCTTTCAAACCCCTTCAAATTACAAAAGCCGCTTTAAGCATAGAAGACCCTGACTATCACAAGTCATGGTTATAGGTTGTATGAGATTTAATAGTCTGATTGTATTTTTTTGGGCGTGTCCTTGTGGGCGTTTCGCTTTGCTCATGCCCACAAGGTCGGCGTGCTGCGGGCTGCGCTTCGCTTCGGTGCTACGCTGCGCTCCGCACTGCTGACGCACCCTCCGCATGCCTCACGCAGCAGCTTTTGGGTGTTTTACCTTGTTTTTATACATACGCATCCTTTACCTTGTTTGATGCTCATTATCAAACACTTACAAGATTAAATTTTTTTATCTTGTCTGAATTCCCTTCGCTTTATCCTGTTTTGTATTGATTTTCAAGTAGTTACAAGGTTAAACCTTGAATACACGGATTTGCTGTACTCCCTTAACCCTGAGTACACAAGCTTTACCTTATTTTGAGTTCATTTTCAATGATTTACAAGGTTAAAATTGAATTATATCTTGTTTGATGGTCATTTTCAGGTACTTACAAGGTTAAGATTTGCATAAGTGGGATTAGTATGCTTGCTGCTGCGTGAGGCATGCGGAGGGCAAGCCGTCAGGCTTGGTGCGAAGCCCCTCGCCCACGTTCAAACCCTTGTCCAGGGGGTGGGCGTGTGGGGCGCAGCACCGTTAGCCCGCAGCACGCCGACCTTGCCCACACAAGCGCAGCGAGACGTGGGCAAGGACACGCCCAAAAAAATTGAACCCCGATTTTTAATAAAATCAACCCTAACCATCTCCTTGGGTTAAATACAAAACTAACTTAAAAACATGCCCTCCAAGTAGTTTTTTGTATTACAATTTTGTTATAACTTTGTGCGGCTAAATTAAACTACACAATATGACCTTCGAAGAGTATTTGAAAAAGAAAAAAATAAACCCCGAAGCTTTTAAGGCAGAGCGTCCAGAAGAGTATCAAAAATTAAAAGCTTTTTTCGATGGGTCAGGAGAAGCTAACTTCAACAACGCTAAAAAGTTTATTATTAACCAAATACGTAAGGAGTTTCACCTAAAATGAAATGGTCAGAGTAATAGGTATTACAGGTGGAATAGGTTCAGGTAAAACTACAGTATGTAAATGGTTTGAAGACCGCTCTGCCCCAGTATACAATGCAGATGTTCAAGCTAAATGGCTCATGAACCATGACCTAAATTTGAGATCTAAATTGATAACACACTTTGGATCAGATATTTACGAAAATAACACACTTAACACAGCAAAACTGGCTAGTATTGTTTTTCAAGATAGTAATCAATTAGCCACTCTCAACAAACTTGTCCATCCTGTTGTTTTTGAGCATTTTGAAAGTTGGAAACAACAGTATAAACACTTACCATTTGTACTTAAAGAAGCAGCCTTAATGTACGAAACTGAATCCTACCTCCAAACAGATGCTATTGTAGTGATTTATGCCCCTATGAAGGTCCGATTAGAAAGAGCATGTAAGCGAGATAAAACTGAACCTGAAACTATTTTAGCTCGTATGCAAAAACAACTCCCTGAGGACCACAAACTACATAAAGCAGACTACGTTATTTACAACGATAGCATCCATGAGTTAGTCCCCCAGCTTGAGGGTCTTGAGAAATGGATATACAAACAATGCTGAAATAATTCTGTTTATCCTACCAGGTTCACACTTATGTAATACTAGTAGGGTTCTCATCATTCTTATCCAAGTATGAGTTTTGTGGGCGAGTTACAGAGTCTTGGTCTACAACTACGTACGTTTTTAATATCAAGTCATATATGTTTTGTTTGTCTTTATTAAAAATTAGCCAAATTTTCCACAAAAAGAATATCACAAATGTTAGTGCATAAATGATTATGACAAAAAAATTATAGGCTAAGTTTAAGTTATTATTAGCCTCGCGACTAATCCTTTCTAAATCTTCTATACGTACGATGTTTGCAATTAGCCGTTCCATACTGGCAATACTAAACAGAAACACAAGTATGTAGATTATCGTGGGTAGACTTTTTAATAACTCTCTACTCCCACCCTTTACGCCTGTAAGTATCTGCCCATCACTTCCTATAACTCTCAAATTGAATATTCTATGTCCTAAGGTCCCTCTCAAATTAGGATAACAGACAAATCCGTACAACCATTGTACGCATACGTACGTAACAAAGTAATAAATCAGAATTTTCCTAAAAAGAGAAAGTATCTTCTCTAAAACAGCAGGCTCTGATGTTTCTTTAAGAAGAATAAGTTCGTCAATTGATGAGATAGCATTTGCTGATAAAATTCGAGAAATAGTCACGATAACAATCCATAAAACAATACTGTCAATAATGTATGCTAGGAATCGCAGTCCTCTGCTACCTAGCTGGTAATTCGCATATGGTTTGGTGTTCATAGATGTTCATAGAAAGGTGGAATATTAGTTTTAGGTGTAAATTTATGCTTCATTTATTAAACTTACAAATTTTGGGTCATAATTTTTTGCCACTTATGCGCAGATATATACTATACTATATTATTCTAAAAAATAATTTCAGTTTTGGGCGTGCCCCTCGCTGCGCTTCGGGTCGGCGTGCTGCGGGCTACGCTATCGCTTCGGTGCTTCGCTGCGCTCCGCACTGCTCACGCACCCTCCGCATGCCTCACGCAGCAGTCTTTTGCCATTTTACCTTGTTTTTAGACATATCTTTGCTTTACCTTGTTTAGTGCTGATTGTCAGGAATTTACAAAGTTAAAATTTTTTATCTTGTTTCAAACGTTGTTACTTTGCCTTGTTTTATATTGATTTTCAAGCATTTGCAATGTTAAACCTTGAATACATGGACTTCTAACCCTTTAACCCTGAATATAGAAGTTTTACTTTATTTTGTATTGATTTTCAATGATTTACAATGTAAAAATACATTTTAACCTTGTTTAGTATTTATTTTCAGACACTTACAAGATTAAGTTTTGTATAAGTGGGATTAGCTTACTTGCTGCATGCGTGAGGCATGCGGAGGGCGTGCGGTAGCACGGTGCGAAGCCCCTCGCTCACACGCTCACTCTTACCCAGGGGGTGGGGCGTAGCACCGTTAGCCCGTAGCACGCCGACCTTGCCCACACGAGCGCAGCGAGACGTGGTCAAGGACACGCCCAAAAAAACATTAAAATTGACTGTTCCTAAAATGAGCCTGTTTTTGCTAAAAGAAATATACTTAAATACCTAACCTAAAATTTCATATCTTTGTACATGAACTTGATAATGTATTCAAAGGTAGGTATTGTAATTTACATTTTGCTAACTTTAATAGGTTGTCAATCTCATAAAACAGGTACTAAAGCCCCTAAAAACGAGCTAAAAGAATACAAAACCACTACACAAAACACTTTTACTATCACTCAAATTGCGGATAAAGACCTTATCAAAATACAAGGACCAACGAAGAGTTTAGAAGAGCTTTCTATTGTTGTTAATCCTGCAAATCCTGATTACTGGACGGGGGGGGCTCAAGTTCCTTTATTCTACTTCACTACTCCTGATAATGGTAAAACTTGGAAATACGATCGTATTCGTAATGAAAACATAAACGTACTCGGCGATCCTGCCCTAACCGCAGATAAAGAAGGTAACGTGTATATGGTTTACATCGGCGGATGGGATGACTCAGGAATTTATTGCCAAGTATCTAATGATAAAGGACTTACATTTCCTGGAAAGAGCACTGATGTCTTAGCCCATAAAGGTTTAATCCCTTTTGAAGATAAAGCCTATCCCTGCGCAGATTTGACAGATAACCCACAAACACAAAATAACATATACGTAGCTTGGACGCAGTTTAGCCGTTACAGGGGTATCAAAAGATGGGATAATAAATATAAGCACTTAAAAGATAGTAGTATTATTCTTTTCTCTCGTTCCACAGACAGAGGTAAAACCTTTTCCAAGCCCATTCGTTTGGATAACAAAGCAGGTAGTGCCACAGATGATGACCATACTAACGAAGGTGCAGTTCCTGCCGTAGGTCCTAATGGTGAAGTATATGTTTCTTGGGCTTGTGATGAAAATATCTACTTTGTAAAATCCTTAGACGGAGGACAAACATTTTCTAAACCCATTGTTGCGACCAACATTATAGGAGGATGGAATATAACTATACCTGGATTAGACCGAAGTAATGGCATGCCCGTAATGGCTTGTGATATTGCCCCTGATAGTCCTTATAGAGGCAATATTTACATCAATTGGATAGATACAAGAAATGGTACGGATAATACAGATGTATTTATCGTCAAATCCACAGATGGGGGGAATACATGGAGCAGTCCTATTCGTGTCAATCAAGATAAAACAAGAAGATACCAATTTTTAACATGGATGTCTGTTGACCCTACCACAGGGTATATTTATTGTGTATTCTATGACCGTAGCCGCACGCAGGGTAATGCCACAGAAGTAGTTTTAGCTATCTCCCGCGATGGTGGTCAGACTTGGACTAATGAGTTTATTTCTGAAAAACCTTTTACACCTCATGAAATAGATTTTTTTGGTGATTATATTGGCATATCGGCTTATGCGGGTAGAGTTCGCCCCTTTTGGATGCATTGGGAAAATCATCAATCGGTGTTGTACATAAAAAAGTATGACGAGCCTAAGAAAAAATGAGATAAAAAAGTAACTCATCATTGATTTGAGTTAGATATGCAGACTATATAAGGTAAAAAGGGTTATTTTTAGAGTATTTCTTTTTTTGGGCGTGTCCTTGTGGGCGTTACGCTGCGCGTATACCCACGAGGACACGCCAAAAAAATCAATCAGAATACGTACTTCTACGTATATGCAAAAAGTTCTGCATCTGTACCTTTGTATTATTATGTATTATTATGGCAAAAAGAAACTTTTTATTATTCTTGGCTGTCCTGCTTTGTTGTGAAATAGTATTTGCACAGAGTTACAAACAAATATATGAAAAAATTCGTGAATGTGCTGCTAGAAACGACGCCAAATGTATTGCTGAATGGGTAGATAAAGGTGTTGTCAAATCCCAAGAAGGATACCAAAAAAGCACCGACGAATACTACGGCTTAATGTGTGAAAAAATAGCTATCTACTTAGGTGCTCAAGCTAAAATAAATCCCAAAGCTTACGAATTTCAAACCATGTATATGGAAGAAGCCCTTCGGGTGTACAAAAATCATCTCAAAAACTATGTAAATAACTATATAATTTTAGGATATCAGCTCGGAACACTATACCGCGAACTTAGTCAGTATAATAATGCTGTATCTACACTAGAGGAAGTGTTACCTGTATTAGAAAAAGCACAAGGTAAAAATAATGATAACTATATCAACTTTAAATACGAGCTCGGTCAGAATTATAGATTAAGCGGAAGTTACCTAAAAGCTAAACAATGTATTGACGAAGTATTTCCATTTACTGAAAAAAATCATCCGAAGGATATAGAAATGATCAATATTTTACAAGAGCGAGCTGCATACTACACCGTTATTGGATTGTATGAAACTGCCGAACAAGATTACCGAAAAGCAATAGAAATTATCAATAGTGAACCCCAAATGGCTCAATATAAAAATACTCGTTTCTTAGACTTGATAGGAGAATTAGGCAAGCTCTATGTACTAATGGGCAAATATACTCAAGCAGAAGATTTAATGGTATATGAAATGAGTCATAGAAATATATCTAAAGATGCAACTCCCAGAGAAAGAAAAGAACATGCTCAGCTACTCAATAGTCTAGCTGCTTTATATATCAAAATTGGACGATACGAAGATGCCTTGAAACTTTCAAAAGTGGGTTTAGAAGAGATTGAAAAAGCCTACGGTAAAAACCATATAGATTACTACATCAATTTAGAAACATTAGCACAAATATATCTTTTACTAGGATTATATGATAGGTCCATAGGGCTGTTTTTAGAATGTAAGGAAGGAACTAAAAACTTAGTAGGAGAGAAACATGTATTCTACGGTCTAATGGCAAATAACACTGCTGAATGCTATCGTAGGATGGGCAAAAACTTAGAAGCAAAACAAAATTTTGAATTAGCCAAAGCTATATTAGAACAAAATAAATTTGTAGATAACTCTTATTATGCTCTGATAGTCAATAACGTTGCTGTAACAGAATTAGAACTAAAAAACTATTTACAAGCTGAAAGAATGTTTGCCCAAGCTCTACAATTGATGGAAAAAAGTGTAGGTAAAAATAACCCTGACTATCAAATCATACTTTCTAACCTGTCTATTTTATGTAGTATAAATGGTAAATTAGATAAAGCCAAGGAATACGCGATTCAGAGTAAAAACCATTACCTCAACCAAATACAAAGCGTATTCCCTACTATGACAGAGAAAGAAAAATTAGAGTTTATTTCTATAGCAGAAATGATATTCAATAATTTTACGGTAATTGCAGCAAAAAATGCCTCTAAACAACCCGAACTATTAGGAGAACTGTATAACAACATTCTTGCTGTTAAGGGTATAGCTACCAGCAGTACTATAAAAACCCGTCAAAAAATTCTCAATAGTGGAGATGCAAAACTCATCAATTTATACCAGCAATGGCAAAAAACCAATCAAATGATTGCAAAAGGTGCTTTAATGACCCCAACAGAACAAAAAAATGCAGGAATTGATTTAGACTCACTCAACCGAAGCGCTCAATCCTTATCTCGGGATATTGCTTACCTAAGCAAGGACATGGTTAAAGAAACCGAGATTGCACCCACTTGGCAGGATGTTCAAAAAAAATTAACTGATGGTGAGGCTGCTATTGAGGTAAAAAAATATGTCAATGCTATGGAAAAAACTGTGGATAGCTCAGAATATGCTATTTTGATTATTACACCCAAAAGCACACAACCCACCCTAGTTGTTCTCAAAAATGGATTTAAGTTAGAAAATGAATACTTTACTTTATATTCTCGGAATGTAAAAAATAAATTATTAGACGAAGAGAGTTATAATTATTACTGGAAACCGATAGCAGAGAAGTTATCTGGAGTCAAACGGATTTACTTCTCACCTGATGGTGTGTATAACAAAATCAGTTTGCTAAGTTTGTACAATCCTAACTCAAAACGCTATTTAATAGAAGAGTGCGAAGTTATTTTACTCCACAATACCCGAGATCTACTCAAACAAAAACCCAATAAAACGATACAATGGGCAAATACCAGTGCAACCTTAGTTTATAATCCGACTTTTAATGCAAACCTTAATCCTAATGTGAAAAATAAAGAACGCGGAAGTGTAGAAGTTTTGACAGGAAGCAAAAATATAGAGGAGATTACCCGTTATGGCGCTAGACTAGCACCTTTACCAGGTACTCGTGAGGAAGGTGAAAAAATAAAGCAAATTTTACAAAATCGTAATATAAAGGTGCAAGCACTTGATGGAGAGAAAGCTACTGAAGAAGTGTTAAAATCTCAAAATGCGCCTACCATTCTGCATATTGCTACACATGGCTTTTTTTTACCTCATGATAGGGTATATAAACTCACCGCTAACAGTGTAGATATTGATGTCTTTAAAAATCCAATGTTGCGTTCAGGATTGTACTTAGCCGGTTCTACACACCCCGAAGCAGGAAAAAATGACCGTGATAATGGAATTTTAACCGCTTTTGAGATACAAAACCTTAATTTAGATAATACAGAGTTAGTAGTATTGAGTGCTTGTGAAACAGGATTAGGTGAGCTTAGTATGACGGGAGGTTTTACGCAGTTAGCTACGGGTGGAGAAGGGGTTTTTGGCTTACAGCGCGCTTTTAAGATAGCAGGGGCAAAACATATTCTTATGAGTTTATGGAAGGTTAATGACCAAGCCACCAATTTATTGATGCAAAACTTTTATACAGAATTAGCAAAAACAGGAGATATTAAAGTCTCTTTTATAGCTGCGCAGAATGCACTCCGAAAGATGCCTGAATTTTCGCATCCTTATTTCTGGGGGGCTTTTGTTCTCATAGGGGAATGACATGTGAAGTTTAACTTTTTATTTTTTCAAAGTCTTATTATTTTTTGGGCGTGTCCTTGCCCACGTCTCGCTGCGCTTGTGTGGGCAAGGTCGGCGTGCTACGGGCTAACGGTGCTACGCCCCACCCGCCCACCCCCTGGGCAAGAGTGAGAGCGTGTGCGAGGGCTTCGCACCGTGCTATCGCACGCCCTCCGCATGCCTCACGCACGCAGCAAGTAAGCTAATCCCACTTATACAAAACTTAATCTTGTAAGTGTATGAAAATGAAGACTAAACAAGATTAAAATGTATTTTTACATTGTAAATCATTGAAAATCAATACAAAATAAAGTAAAACTTTTATATTCAGGGTTAAAAGGTTGTAAAAAGTCCATATATTCAAGGTTTAACCTTGTACATGCTTGAAAATCAAGATAAAGCAAGATAAAATGGACGCAATTCAAGTAAAGCAAAAATTTTTAACCTTGTAAGTGTTTGATAATCAACATTAAACAAGAAACAAGGTAAAGCAAGGATATGTCTAAAAACAAGATAAAACATCCCAAAACTGCTGCGTGAGGCATGCGGAGGGTGCGTGAGCAGTGCGAAGCGCAGCGAAGCACCGAAGCGATAGCGCAGCCCGCAGCACGCCGACCCGAAGCGCAGCGAAGGGACACGCCAAAAAAAATATATTCTTAAAATAATCAAACTACTCCAAGAACGCTCAAATGTACCAAAAGTAAGCATGACTTAAAACCTGTTCCCCATGTATTTATCTTTCATATCTTTGCGAAGTTATTTATTCTATAATGAGAAAATACTGGATATGCTTTTTGATGCTTTGTATAGTTTCATCAACGTATGGACAAATCTACGCCGATAGTCTGATACATTTTGCATTAGTAAAACATAACAAAGATACAGTCAAAAACGAGAGTAACCTAACTTGGCAGGACCTGCATCATCTCATGGTAAGAACAAAGCTGCACTATATTACTGCACAGTACGGGGTAACTCATCCAAGAGGTATTATTTATTTTGAAATACTCTGTAATACTAAAACAGGCTGGGGCATTGCTGGTCAGACTGAAATACCTTTTACCTTATCTGCTTCCATACTGACCGAGCCAATTGGAGTGTATTCATGCCTTAAAATGAAAAGAGTATCAGGTAAAGTACAAGTAAGAGTAAAAAAAGTGGTTTTATACAGTCCCTTTGAGAAAAGTATTGAACTTACTTTTTCAGATGCAAAAAGTACATTTTTCATCTTGTCAGGGGCAGATTCGACATGGTAACTATCTTACTTTGAGGGCGAATTTCAATGTCTCTTATTGTAGAATATACCTAAGTTTGCCCCAATAAACCAGTGATTATCTAATTTATTTTTACCATGCATGTAGTTTCGGGCAAATTCTAATTCCGCTTCTATAATCCATTTTCTGTGAATTCTTTTTGCTATGCCTGGTGAGAGGTTAAAATTAAGCAAGTATAATAAGCTCCTTAGCTCGCTGGGTTTATATACGGGATTATTAGGGTCGTAAGGTCCTGTATATACTCCTGAACCTGAAACTCCCCTATTTACACGATATGTACCTGCGTAAAACATAGAGCCTCCTGCTATGTACCAGTGTCTCTCTCTACTCCATACAGGGGTTAAGTTAATCCTCAAATTGAGGGGTATAATTAAGTTAAGATTGTTGTAGTCTACGTAGTCAGGGATGAAGGTTGTAGCTTCAAAATGTCGGGTTCTTGTACCTGCATAACGTACTAGCGTACCACTTCTCAAATACACGTAATTAGACATTCTAAAATCGAAACGCATACCGCCCGTAATTGGGAAGCGAAAGCCTGCACCTGCGCTACCTCCTGGTAACATAATACCTGCACCTCCTATAATACCTATAATCATATCTCGGTTCAAATCGGATTGTGCCGCGCTGTAAAAGTGCCGAAATAGAAAAAGAGTTAATAAAAATACAATAGGATATTTACCTCTCATATTACAAAAATACACAAATCTGCGGTACGCACCTTTAATTCATGTTAATTCTATTTTTTCTTTACACAAGAAGTCATATTGAGAGATTAGGTTTTAATTTTTTGGGGCGTGTCCTTGCCCACGGCTCGCTGCGCTCGTGTGGGCAAGGTCGGCGTGCTACGGGCTAACGGTGCTACGCCCCACCCGCCCACCCCCTGGTTATGGGGTTAAGGGCGTGGGTAAGAGGCTTCGCACCGTGCTGACGCACGCCCTCCGCATGCCTCACGCAAGCGGCTATCAAACTCAATCCACTTATGTAAAAGTTTATCTTGTAAGTATCTGAATATCAACATTAAAACAAGATAAAAATATATTTTTATCTTGTAAATTACTGAAAATCAATTGAAAAAAAGATAAAATTTGTATGTTCAGGATTAAGGGATTATCAAAAGTCCATGTATTCAAGGTTTAACCTTATATATGATTGATAATCAATGTAAAACAAGATAAAACGAACGTGGTTCAAACAAGGTAAAAAATTTTAACTTTGTAAATTCTTGATAATCAGCACTAAATAAGGTAAAGTAAAGATATGTCTAAAAACAAGGTAAAACGGCAAAAGGCCGCTGCGTGAGGCATGCGGAGGGTGCGTGAGCAGTGCGGAGCGCAGCGAAGCACCGAAGCGTCAGCGAAGCCCGCAGCACGCCGACCCGAAGCGCAGCGAAGGGACACGCCCACAAAAATCAAATTACTTTATACAAAAAACGAGGCTTGTTCCTGGGGATGAATATAACACACTAACAAAGTAGCATCGTCATTAGGTTTGTTGTCTTTTTGAAAATTTTTCCAATCGGATAAAATAGTTGTTTTAAGTAACTGCGGAGAGTTAAAAGGTTCAAAATTTTGTACTACGGTTACAATGCGGTCTATCTCATACATTTCCTGTTTAGGGTTGGTCGCTTCACTGATACCATCTGTATAAAGGACTAAATAACAAGGTTCATAGAGTTTTTCTCTACCCACTTGTATTTTTATGTCTGAAAAAGAGCCTAGTATTGTAGTACCTTTTTGCAGTAACTTGACTTTCTTTCCTATTTTGAGAATAGGATAGGGATGTCCGCAATTGATATAATAAAGTTCTTTTTTGTGCAAGTCTAATTTAGCTATGAACAAGGTCAGAAAGCGCTCTTGATTGGTTAATTCTAAAATGAGTTTATTTAAGTTTTTTACGATACTGGGTAGAGATGCATGAGTTACAATTAACGATCGCAAACTAGCTTGTAAATTAGCCATCATGATAGCAGCCGATATTCCTTTTCCTGCTACATCTGCAATGACGAGGTAGTATTGTTCTTGTTTGTGTTTGATTACATCGTAAAAATCACCTCCTACTTGTATGTAAGGCTGGTTAAATGACGTGATGGATAAATTTTTGTGATTAGGTAATGTTTTAGGTAAAAGGTTAGTCTGAATTTCGCCTGCTACTTTTAATTCTCTTTGTAAAGCCTCTTGTTCAATTTGTTGTTTGATCAATTCCTTTAATGCTAACTTTGAGAGTAGTACGTTAAATAACGTCTTAACAAAAGTGATATTACTCTGCTTCAAAGATGGGTCTATATCTTTTTGAGATACAAAGATTGCGGCATTATGTTCAGTAGCGTTAGAGAGAGTGATGGTGTGTTCAGCATTTAAGAAGTTTTGTATAGTTCTTAAATCTATATTTTGAGAAGTGAGCAAAGACTCGATATCTTCTTTTGTTTTGTCAAAGCCATAAACAAAAGGACAAGCCCAGTATTGATTTTGTTTAAATATAGCACACACCTTTTCTACTCCGAAGTAAGCCCGTAGAGAGAGTTCAAAAATGCGGATGAGTTGTTCGGGACTTTCTCTGACCACTTTTTGATTAAGCATTTGTACCATTTCAAGTAAGGTATCTAATTGCTGTTTTTTTAGAGAGAGCTCTTGAACCAGATTAGTGCTTTTATTCTCAAACATTAGTACAAAGGTAAGAAAATTTAATGCTTTCTACTCTTTGATTTATACTCGGATAATTAAGTTTTTTATTTTGGGCGTGTCCCTCGCTGCGCTCGGGTCGGGCTATTGCGCACTACGCTGACGCTCGGTGCTACGCTACCGCTTCGCACTGCCTAACGGCATGCTCCATAGCCCTCACGCAAGTAGCATTTTGATGTTTTACTTCATTTGTACATATATCTTTGCTTTACCTTGTTTCATGTTGATTATGAAACTGTTACAAGGTTAAAATTTTTTACTTTGTTTTAATTACACTTGCTTTATCTTGTTTTATGTTGATTTTCAAGCATGTAAAAAGTTAAATCTTGGATAGATAGAACTTCTGTAACATTTTAAGTTGAGTAAAAAAGTTTTACCTTCGTAATTATATCTTTGCTTATTTGAGCTGGGAAGATGGAACTGACCTTTTCAGTTACTTACAAGGTTAAAGTTTGAATAAGTGAGTTTAGTTTATTGCTGCTTGCGTGAGGCATGCGAAGGGCAAGCCGTGAGGCTTGGTGCGAAGCCCTCTGCAGACACCCAAACCCTTGTCCAGGGGGTGGGCGGGTGGGGCGCAGCACCGTTAGCCCGTAGCACGCCGACCTTGTGGGCATGAGCGCCAGCGAAACGCCCACAAGGACACGCCCA
>JANWVE010000001.1:0-7557 GCA_025057675.1 Bacteroidia bacterium | reverse complement strand
CAGCACCGTTAGCCCGTAGCACGCCGACCTTGTGGGCATGAGCGCCAGCGAAACGCCCACAAGGACACGCCCAAAAAATAATCTCAATCACTTTTTTATGCACTATGGCTGTCAAAACGACTAACCGATAAAATACCTTCAATTTTCTCTAACTTTTCTGTTAAGTATTCTAATTGCTTAGTATCCTGAATATATAGCATAAGCGTACCCTCAAATATCCCTCCATTACTCTCTAAGTTGATACTACGCATGTTGATTTGCTCCTCTGCTGAAATGACATTCGTAATATCTCTTACTATTCCTATTCTATCTGCGCCGTTAATCTTCAAACCCGCTAAAAATGCTACTTGGTGCTGCTCGTTCCATTTTAAATTGACGATTCTATTGCCATGGTGGCTCATTAGTTCTATAGCCTTTTCACACTTAATCTGATGAACTTCTATACCCTTGTCAGGAAAGTAAAAACCTACAATAGAGTCTCCTGGAATTGGATTACAACAAGTAGCATATTCAAAATCTATGTTTTTAGTGGTACTGCTGATAGTCTGTAGGTCTTTATTCAAGCGTTTGACAATCTCTGATATGCTTTTGTTATCTGAATTATCTACAATTTTCTTTTTTTTAAGGTCAGGGTTTTGGGCGTATTCATCTAGAAGGTGCAAAGGAAATCGTCCCGAACCAATCATATAGTTCCAAGTAGATAAGTCCGATATTTTGAAATAAATAAGCATACGAGAGAGATTTTTTTGAGAAGGTTCAATGTTGAGTAATTTAAGTTTTTGTGTTAGCATTTCGTAACCTTTTTCGGCGATTTGTTTTTTTCGGGCTTTGATAGCGTCTTTGATAAAAGAAATAGCTTTAGCGGTTTTAACGAAATTTATCCATTCTTCTTCGGGTTGCTGTTTATCGGAGGTTAATATCTCCACTTGGTCACCATTAGACAAAACATAATACCTGCCTACTAACTTGTTATTTACTTTTGCCCCTATACAACGATTCCCAATATTACCGTGAATCTCGTAGGCAAAATCTAATACAGTAGCATTTTTAGGTAGAATAAGCATCTTTCCTTTTGGGGTAAAGGTATAAATCTCATCTGTGAAAAAATTAAGCTTAAAGTCACTGACAAACTCTTCGGCGTTATGATTTTTTTGTAATGATATCATATCTCGGATATCACTGACTAATTTATCGAAAGTGTTTGCTTGGCTTTTTTCCTTATATTTCCAGTGGGCGGCTAAACCTCTCTCAGCTATATCGTCCATACGGCGTGTGCGGATTTGAATCTCTACCCAGCGACCCGTTTTTGACATAACTGTGGTATGTAGTGCCTCATACCCATTAGCTTTGGGCGTGTTTATCCAATCTCTTAAACGATTAGGATTAGAATGGTATAAAGAGGTAATAACGTTATATATCTTAAAACAAGCGTCTTTTTCACGTTGTCTTTGGGCGGTAATAATCTCCTCTAATTGTTTGTCATTGACCATTTCTCGGATATAAGGTTCAGGAATGTCAATAATAATTCGAATAGCAAACAAGTCAAATACTTGGTCAAAAGGAATATTTTGGGTTTGCATTTTGCGGTAAATAGAGTAAATGGATTTAGTTCTTCCCTTGATTTCAAAATTTAGTCCTGTTTTCATCAGTTCTAGTTTAAGTGGTGCTATAAATTCCTGAATAAATTTTTCACGTTCAAAGCGTGTAGCTCGCATTTGAGAGAGAATTTTATTGTATTCTTCGGGTTCAGTAAATTTGAAGGAAAGATCTTCTAATTCAGTTTTTATATTATACAAACCTAATCGTCCTGCTAAGGGTGCATATAAAAATAGCGTTTCTGATGCAATTTTTAAGCGTTTATCGGGTTGCATGTGTTCTAGAGTACGCATATTATGTAAGCGGTCTGCGAACTTGATGAGTATCACACGTATATCATCAGACATGGTAAGGAGCATACGTCTAAAATTCTCTGCTTGCTCACTTTCGTATTCAAATACACCTGATATTTTAGTTAATCCTAATATGATTTTTAAGACGGTATCCCCAAATTCTCTACGTATATCCTCTTCTTCTACTACTGTATCCTCAATAACGTCGTGCAAAAGAGCACAAATTACAGAAGTAGCATCTAAACCTATTTCTTTGGCTACAATTTCAGCTACGGCAATAGGATGGAATATATACGGCTCTCCTGACTTACGGCGTATGTCTTTATGTGCTTTATTTGCAAAATCAAATGCCTTTCTAATGGATTTTAGCTCATTTTTTGTAAAATGCTTGCAGCTCTGATACAATGCTTTATAGCGGCTTAATATTGCTCTTTTTTCTAATTCCGCAGCATCCATACTACCATTTATACTGTACAAAAGTACAAATAAACGAAGGTTTTTTCAAGATTAAGGAGACTTTCTAACACTGTCTTTTTGTGTTTTCAAAGTGTCTTTTTGGACTTTGGTAAGCGTGTTTGAAAGGCGAACTCCATACGGCAATTTACCTCTACTTACTAAGTAGGAATGTTCATCAATTATGGAATTTATTGCTTTGGTAGTTATTTTTAGGCTAGAGGGTGCATGTCGTATAGTCAATTTCTCCTCTGTGTAAGGATTTTCTATCTCTATTATTCTACATCTACCCATAAAACCTTTGCTCGGGGTATACACGTCCATTGTATCTCCTATAATCACTTCTCCATATTGCAACGTTGTAATACAAACAAATTCTATATTATCCAAAGTAAAAAAATCATTTACTTTAATTTGAGTAAATGGGCGTGGTTTTTCTTTGGATACTTGCTGCGCTTTGACTAAACTCATTGTGATACTGATGAAGAGTAAAACTAAAGTCCGTAAATTCATAACTTCTCCATCTTTCATACAAATATACATACTTCTGAACAACAATAAGTATACTTTACTACCTTTGTCAGGTAAATGAATGTAAAACATATTCAACTGTTACTACAAAAAGAATGGCGAACAGAATGGCGTAAAAAAACAGCCTTGTATAGTGTACTCTTGTATGTTTTTTGTACTACCTTTATCTTATACTTAGCTATAAAGCAAATACACCCAGTTTTATGGAATGCATTATTCTGGATATTGATGTTATTTAATGCCCTACAGATAATATCTAAGACTTTTCTACAAGAGGATTATAGCATACATCTATTTTTATACACACAAGTGTCCCCTTTGTCCTTTATATTGAGTAAGATGATATACAATACATTTATGACCGTAGTAATAGGAGGCTTGAATTTTGGTTTTTATGCCTTAATTATGGGTAATCCTGTACAAGATACTTTCATTTTTGGGATCAACTTAGGACTAGGTAGCGCGGCTCTTGCGGTAGTCTTAACTTTTATTGCTTCACTAACACATTTCTCCACAGCAAATCATTCAGGATTGATAGCTATTTTAGGATTACCTGTATTTGTGCCTTTACTTACCGTGCTTATTAAAATTTCAAAAAACGCAATGGACGGATTAGAAAGAAGTTTATCTTATCCGCATTTTTTAACTTTATCAGCCATGATTATCACTTTCTTGGGTGTCAGTGTGTTGTTATTTCCACAAATTTGGAAAGAATAACTCATTCGTGGCCAGATTTTTGTAAGTTGTTTAAAAATAAATAACATCCAAAACATGTTGAAGTCTTAATTTTTTTATGTATCTTTGCCAACAGAAAGTAATTTTGTATAGCGTATGAAAGGATTGATTACCATTGCCGTATTATTATCATTTTTATTAAAATCACCTATTCGGATAAACAATATTATATTAGACCTGCCCGAAGGTTTTGAAATAACTAAAAATAATAATAATGACGTAATTAAGGAAAAGAACACCACTTATTTCAGAGCGGTAGGCTTAGAAGAGAATGACATGATAGAGTTCAAAATTATGCCACGTGTAGCGAACATTACCATTGAAACAGCCAAAAGCCAAATCATAGAAAATTATAAACCAGAAACAGATTACGGAATAGAAAGCTTCAAAACCCCTTTTTTTAAGGGACATACAGCATCTTTTCATAACATCGAAGGTACTACTTTTACGCAAGTAGCTGTACTGCGGAATGATTTGAACACATATCATATTGTTTTTAGAAAAATGTACACTTCAAAACAACAAGGAGAAAAAATATTCAAAAAATTTCTCAACTCCGTGCAGAAAGCGCCCGTTAAAACTGTAAGACATAACGAAAGATAAAGCCTAAAGTATGATTTACTTAGTTTTAGGGCAGAAAAATAAAACGCATACATTTTCTAACTACTCATAAGTTCTACTAGAGCATTACTTTATACAGTTATACAGTTATGTAGGCCGCCCAACAAAGCATCTTCACTTTTGGGCGTGCCCCTTGCTTGCGCAAGGGTCGGCGTGCTGCGGGCTGCGCTATCGCTTCGGTGCTTCGCTGCGCTCCGCACTGCTGACGCACCCTCCGCATGCCTCACGCAAGCGGCTATTAGACCTAAATCCACTTATTCAAATCTTAACTTTGTAAGTACTTGAAAATGAACACTAAACAAGGTAAAAATATACTTTAATCTTGTAAATGTTTGAAAATCAATTAAAAATAAGGTAAAACTTCAATACTCAGGGTTAAAACGCACAGAAAGTTCGTGTATTCAAGGTTTAACTTTGTAAGTGTTTGAAAATGAATACGAAACAAGGTAAAATACGTGCATTTGAAACAAGATAAAAAATTTTAACCTCGTAAGTACTTGATAATCAATATCAAAAAGGGTAAAGCAAAGATATGTCTAAAAAACAGGTAAAACATCCAAAGGCTGCTGCGTGAGGCATGCGGAGGGTGCGTCAGCAGTGCGCAGCGCAGCGAAGCACCGAAGCGATAGCGCAGCCCGCAGCACGCCGACCCGAGCGCAGCAAGGGACACGCCCAAAAAAATTTCTAATTAAAAACAAAATCAAATACAGTAACCATACATTAACCGTATTCTCATATTTCTTTTATACCTTTGTTCTATCAATGGCAAAAGACTTTTCTTATTTACTTGCTCGGGTCATTGAACTATGCAAAAATGTAGGGACCTGGATTGCCCAAACGCGCCCCGAATTTTCTAAAGAAAATATCGAAATTAAAGAAAAAAATAGCTTAGTGAGCTATGTAGATAGAAACGCAGAAGAAAAACTTATTGACGCATTACACAAAATACTGCCTGAAGCTGGCTTTTTGGCAGAAGAGGGTACGTTCGTAAAACAAAACCCTGAACTACAATGGATTATTGACCCCCTGGACGGTACAACTAACTTCATTCATGATTTACCTATGTATGCCATAAGTGTGGGTTTAGAATGCGAAGGTAAAATTGTTTTAGGGGTAGTGTATGATATTCCGCACGATGAAATGTACTATGCCGCACAAGGTAAAGGGGCATTTTGCAATCAAACACAGATTCATGTTTCAAATACCCAACTTATCGAAGATGCACTCATTGCCACAGGTTTTCCTTATACCGCTTTTGGATATATGAAACAGTACCTCAACGTTTTTGAACCTTTTATGCGACAAAGTAGAGGTATTCGTAGGTTAGGCAGTGCCGCATTAGATTTATGTTATTTAGCCAAGGGGCGTTTTGATGGCTTTTTTGAGTATAATCTCAATCCTTGGGATGTAGCTGGTGGAGTTATTATCATTCAGGAAGCAGGAGGCATACTCTCTACTTTTAATAACCAAGATAATTATGTACATGGGCATTCTATTGTAGGCGCATGTACATCTGAACTTCATCAAAAAATGTTACAAATACTATCCCTTTGGTAAAAAATGAGTGATATTTATACCTATTTTTTGGATAAGAAACTTCCAAATACCCAAAGCAATTACTTTGGCACTTTGTTCATGGATATCTTTATCGGGGTTATATTCCACTATGTCCACACTTTTGAGATGATGAAGATGTGCCAATAGAGTACAACACTGATAAAATTGCTGAACAGAAAAGCCTTGAGATGGAGATGCACTAGTTGCAGGAAAATCCACTCCTGTAATAGAGTCTGTGTCTATGCTAACATATAAGTCTTGCTTACTATCTAACTGGCGGAGAGCATTAAAAAAACTTACAGATAAATCCTGATGGGCAATATCTTCATACCAAACGATATTCACCTTATGTGTGTGCAAATAGTCTATAGCATACACAGAGTTACAATACCCTTGCAAACCAAATTCTACCAAGTTCTGCCCTTGTAGCACAGTATCTGGATACTCTAACATCTGCCGAAAAGGCGAACCACTGTGTCCTAATTTTGAGTCTATCAGCGGTCTTACATCACTATGTGCATCTATATTAACCACAGAAATAGGTTTTTGCAAGTACTGATAACCTAAAAAATGTCCAAAAGCCGTTTCATGTCCTCCTCCTAAAACTAATACAAAGTAATCTTGTGAAAGGAAATAGGCAACTGCTTTTCCTAAATTCTCTTGACTTTCTTCTAAGGTACTACCTGGTTTTATGTTACCTGCGTCTATTAGTGAGCCTTTTTTGATTCCTAATCTCTGACGTGCGTCATTAGCATTTAAGCGGTACAAATGTTTGCGAATAAGGTCAGGGGCTTTGGCAGTACCCATTATACCTTTATTACGTTGTACCCCTCTCTCTTCTGTAAAGCCTATAATTACTACACGGCTTTTATCCCATTCGGCGTCTATTTCAGGATAGGGTAGAACAAACTCACCGAGTTTAGGGTCATCGCTTTGACCTCGGGAATAGAATAAACTTTTGTCTGTAGGTTCTAAAATATCATTTATCATTGAGCAGCTCCTCTACAGTGGATAGACCTAATTCTACTTGGGTGATAGCATTCGCAATAGCTTGAAAATCCTTTTGTTTAATTTTTTGGGCAGTGGTTCGTTTAGGGGGTATAAAATCGCAGTGTCTGAGTACATCGTTAATCATGCCTTGTAGTCCCATTGCTCTACCGTCATCGGGTGAGTATATGCGAGTGATACCATAAGCATGTAGTTCTTGAATTTCTTGTGGTAGGATTACACCACCTCCCCCTCCAAAAATTTTGATATGCGAACAACCTCTTTCTTTGAGTAGATCATACATATATTTGAAGTATTCCACGTGTCCGCCTTGATAGCTAGTTACCGCAATACCTTGTGCGTCTTCTTGAATAGCACATTCTACTACTTCTGCCGCAGAGCGATTATGTCCCAAGTGTATAATTTCTGCCCCTGATGCTTGCATAATTCTCCGCATGATGTTGATAGCGGCGTCGTGTCCATCAAAGAGGGCGGCTGCGGTTACAATACGTATTTTATTTTTAGGTTGATACACTTCTTTCTCCATCAATGCAAAAATACATGCTTTTAAGATTACTGTTTATTTTTTGTTAGGTTTTTGTATGAGTTAGGATTTTATCTTGGGCGTGTCCCTCGCTGCGCTCGGGTCGGCGTGCTACGGGCTAACGGTGCTGCGCCCACCCTCTGGGCAAGCGTAAAAGCGTGACCGAGGGGCTTCGCACCAAGCCTGACGGCTTGCCCTCCGCATGCCTCACGCAAGCAGCTATTAAACGAAGTCCACCTA
>JANWVE010000019.1 GCA_025057675.1 Bacteroidia bacterium | reverse complement strand
GGTGGGCGGGTGGGGCGCAGCACCGTCAGCCCGCAGCACGCCGACCCGAGCGCAGCGAGGGACACGCCCAAAATAAAAATCTAATCCACAAAACTAATCGCAGTCTTTACATAATCTACCCCTTTGAGAAAAAGCACTACAAAATCTACGTATATCAATTATTTTTGTATCAATGAAAAGGTACTTGCTTTATTTAACCTGTGCTGTAATTCTGAATATAAGTTGTAAATGGTTCAAGAACAAACCTGCCTTAGACAACACAGTTCTCGTACAAATTCAAGAGAAAAAACTACTCAAACAAGATTTAATCGCATATCTACCCAAAGGACTATCCAAAGAAGACAGCGTTAAATACGCTATGGATTTTATCCAAAAATGGGTTTCTAAAACTTTGATTGCACAAAAAGCTATTGACAACATCCCTGATATTGAGCAAAAAATTCGGTATCAAGTAGAAGATTACAAAAATGACCTCCTTGCTCACCACTATCAAAGAGAATTTTTACATCAAAAGCTAGATACTGTGGTTACCCGTGAAAGCATGCTTAAATACTATCAAGATCACCCACAAGATTTTCAACTTAAACAAACTGTGTTACAATGTACCTTCTTAAAACTTCCTAAAAAAGAACGAGATATACCTAATATAAAAAAATGGCTATCCTCAAAAAACCCCAAAGAACGAGATAAACTCCGTCAGGTTATGCTTTCCAAAGCCCAACGGATGACACAAGACTCCTCCTGGCATTATTGGGAAAACATACTAAGAGAATTCCCTAATCCCGATATTGACCCGAAAGACATTCAAACTAACAAACTTTACGAGCGTCAAGATGAAAATTATGTCTACCTACTGTACGTCTACGACAAAAAAGAAGCTAACACCACTACACCAATGGAGTTAGTAGAAAAAACGGTTAAAGAACTCATAATCAGACAAAGGCGCGAGAAACTTATACAAGATTTGGAGAACGACCTAATTCAAGAAGCCCTAAAAAGAAAAAAACTAGTGTATAATAATCACGTTTTATCTGACCAAAGTAAAAGTAATGCAAAATAGAACAGAATTTTCTGTAAAATTATTTGTCAGACTTAATGTAACTTTGCCACACAGTTTGTCAAGATATGTTAAAATGGATTCTTAGGGTTTTAGCTAACCGAAGGCGCAAGCAAATTCAAAAATGGGCAAATAACCCTATTGTTTACCAAGAAAAAAATTTTCAATATCTTATTAAAAACGGTAGAGATACTCTCTTCGGCAAAGACCACCACTTTAACGACATAAAAACCTATCAGGATTTCAAAAAATACGTACCTATTCGCGATTATGAAGGACTAAAACCTTACATTGAACGCATACTTTACGGTCAAGAGAATGTATTATGGAAAGGAAAGCCACTGTACTTCGCTAAAACATCAGGAACAACATCAGGTACAAAGTACATTCCCATTACAAAAGAGTCTATGCCTACCCATATACAAGCCGCCCGAGATGCTATATTTTTATGCGCATATAACATCAACGATGTGCGTTTCATGCTCGGTAAAATGATGTTTTTAAGTGGCAGCCCTGAATTTGATGAGGTAAAACATGGCATACCCGTAGGCAGATTATCTGGTATTGTACAACACCATGTGCCCAAAATATTTTTACGTAACCGTGTCCCTTCATGGGATACTAATATCATCCCTGACTGGGAAACAAAAGTTAAAAAAATTGCCCAAGAAACTATATCCCAAGATTTGCGTTTAATTTCGGGTATTCCACCTTGGGTGCAAATGTATTGCGAAGAAGTCTATAAACTTACAGGTAAAAAATTAGCAGAAGTATTCCCTAACCTATCCGTTTTTGTTCAAGGTGGAGTAGATTATAGACCCTACGAGAAAGTACTCAATGAAGCTATCGGAAAAAAGCTACAAATGATTGAAGTCTACCCTGCATCCGAAGGATTTATTGCTTATCAAGATACAATGGATAAAGAGGGACTGCTTCTGATTTTGGATAACTATATTTTTTATGAGTTTATCCCTGCGGATGAGGTCTTTAAAGAAAATCCGACACGCTTATCCCTTAAAGAGGTAGAAACGGGAGTCAACTATGCAATTATACTCAATACTAATGCGGGTTTATGGGGCTACAACATTGGGGATACAGTTCGTTTTGTGAGTAAAAATCCTTATCGTATTGTAGTTACAGGGCGTATAAAACATTTTATTTCTGCTTTCGGCGAACATGTTATTTCCGAAGAGGTGAATAAAGCCATGCTTGAAACAGCTCAAATTTTTAACGCAGAAATTACAGAATTTACGGTTGCCCCTTACCTGGGAGATAGACACAAAGAACTTCCTTACCATGAGTGGTTTATTGAATTCGCTACTTTACCCCAAAGTTTAGATAAATTTGCCACCTACCTAGACCAAAAAATGCAAAACCTGAACAGCTACTACAAGGATTTAAGACAAGGTAATGTACTGCAAGAACTTAAAATTAGAATAGTTCCAAAAGACGGATTCATAGAGTACATGAAGTCTATTGGCAAACTAGGCGGACAAAATAAACTTCCTCGTTTGAGTAATGACCGCAAAATTGCAGATGCACTTATGAACATGTTTTTTATCAATGCATCATGACGCGTATAGGTATTTTATCCCAAGCCTCTAATTTTCATTGTCAAAAATGGGCATCAGCACTGCAAAAAGCAGGTTTTAAGGTAGTTGTTTTTTCATTAGAACATGCGAGTATTTCCAAAGTAAAGGTAATAGCCCTTCATCAGGGAAAGTATTCTTATTTTACTTTCTGGAAAACACGAAATGCCTTAAAAAACGCTATTTTGAAGGAGAGAATAGATATTCTTAATCCTATGCATTTAACCCCATTTGGTACCTGGGCAAGATGGGCAAACGTACAGCTGCCTATTGTTGCACAAGCTATGGGCGCGGATGTATTAGAGTACGCACCACCCCATGAACCCTTGTACCCGCTTATTCAACAACGAGGTTGGGCAAAAAGTAAAGTGAGTACTAAACGTACGTTCATACAACAAATAAAACACCGTTATTTTGCTAAACAAGTTCAAAAGTTTTGTAATATAGCCACGTATCTCATTCCTGACAACGAGTGGATTGCTTATGGATTAGAAAACTGGTTTAGCGTTCCGAAGGAAAAGTATCATATTGCTTATTGGGGTGTAGAAACTGAAAAATTTGATACTGTACAAGATAAAGAAATAGAATATGTAAAAAATCTGCTACAAATTAAATCTGACCAAAAAATAGTTTTAAGCCCAAGGGGAATAAAGCCCATTTATCAGGCGGATATCATTTTTGAAGCTTTTAAGCAGGTTAATATCTTTTGGGGGGATAGAGTTAAGTTTATCATGTTAGGGGCGAGCTATGGGGGTAATCAATCTTTTGTCCGACAATTAAACGTATATGCTCAGCATAATCCTAACTTTATTTATTTACCTTACTTACCTTTGGAATACATGCCTGCGTTATGGAAAATTACGGATGTTTTTATCTCTGCTCCTATTTATGATGGCTATTCTGCTGCATTAGCAGAAGGCAGATATGCGGGTGCTATTCCTATTGTCAATCATACTCCTGCCACAGAAAACCTTATTTTTAATGGAAGGAATGGCTTCATTTTACGTAATTTTAGTATCAAAAAGCTATCATCGGTTTTGAATGCTACTTTGCAAAATATAAATGAACTCAAACCTAAATTTGCCGAACAAAACCAAAAATGGACTTTGGCACACGGATTATTTGAGTATACCGTGGATAAATTCAAACAAATTATAAGTACTCTAAAATGACTGTATGATAAACTATTTTACGAGTAAGATTTATTTTTTGGGCGTGTCCCTCGCTAACGCTCGGGTCGGCGTGCTGCGGGCTAACGGTGCTGCGCCCCCACCCCCTGGGCAAGAGTAAAAGAGTGAGCGAGGGGCTTCGCACCAAGCCTGACGGCTTGCCCTCCGCATGCCTCACGCAAGCAGCAAACAGACTAAGTTCACTCATACGAAACTTATCCTTGTAAGTATCTGAAAATGAACATCAAACAAGATAAAAATGTACTTTAACCTTGTAAATACCTGAAAATCAATTGAGAATAAGATAAAATTTAGATATTGAGGATTAAAGAGAGTATAAAAGTCCGTGTATTCAAGATTTAACCTTGTACATGCTTGAAAATGAACACAAAACAAGATAAAGCAAAGATAAGTCTAAAAACGAGGTAAAAGATTCCAAAGCGGCTGCGTGAGGCATGCGGAGGGTGCGTCAGCAGTGCGCAGCACCGAAGCGATAGCGCAGCCCGCAGCACGCCGACCTTGCCCACACGAGCGCAGCGAGACATGGGCAAGGACACGCCCAAAACCTTCCTTTATCAATCCTTACTAAAAAAGGTTTGACATAGCTTACGGCAATAAAACCCCTATTTTTTGACGAAGGGCTTCACCACGTAAGTTTTTGGCAATAATTCTACCCTCTCGGTCTAAGATAAAAGTTTGCGGTATGCTGTTAATCCCGTATTCTCTTGCTGCGGCAGACTGCCAATGCTTTAAATCACTGATATGCACCCAAGATAAATTATCCTGACGAATAGCTTGCTTCCACGCCGCCGCATCTCGGTCTAAGGATACACCAATAATTTCTAAGCCCTTGTTTTTATACTCATTGTACAAACGAACTACATTTGGATTTTCCATTCGGCAAGGACCACACCAACTTGCCCAAAAATCAACAATGACAATCTTACCCCTGTAATCCTTGGTACTAACTAACTTGCCATTAGTATCAGGTAAAGCAATTTCCATAACACTCCCAATTTGAGTTTTTAGCAAAGGCAATACATGCAGTTTTAATTCTATTAAAAATGCACTGTTAGGATAAGCTTTCTCAAATCTTTGATAGATACTTACTGATACATCAGGTGATAGCCTTAGCGTTCCCCATGCTGCGCTTTTGTAAATAATCTCCTGCATAACAGAGTTTTTAGATGCCTTTTTCAAAAGAGTATCTAATTTTTGTATGCAAAAATCTTGTCCTTTCTGAACTAATAATTGAAAATAAACTGCTAATTTTTCATGTAACAAATAGTGATAAGCATAAACTGGCTCCGAAAAATCTACATAATCAAAAAAATGTTCATATACCCACGATATTTCATCACCTTGTTTGTTCCAAGTAGGATAGTCGTAAATTTGAGCGGTAATTCTTTGTACTTCATTTTGGCTATTTCTATTTTGTTGAAGATAATTCTGTTTGACGAGAATTAAACTATCCACTTTTTTTTGTATGTTTTCATACTCTGTAAAAGGTACTTTAGCGGCACTGTTACGCACTTCTTGGATGTTTCGGTCTAACTGTGTGATGTGGGTCATCATAGTAGATAAGCGTTCATTGTCAGTATTTTTGTCAAAAATGAGTTCAAAATTCCCTTTTTTGTAAGTAACCTGTACTTGTACCTTAGGCTCTGTACCCAACCATATTATTTGAGCCTCTTTGGGGTGATAACCTAAAAGATAAGTTCCTTTGTTCTTTATTTTTAGAGAAGAGTTTATTTCAGGTTTTGCTTTGCATGAGATGGAGTGAATAACTTTACTGCTTTGAGTGATATCAAAGATATACAAAGTATCTTTACCTAATTCAGGTTCTAATTTCTTTATATTGAGTTGTACATTGTGCTGTGCAGGGGTATAAATTGCAAGTAGTAGACTATACCATATCGAGAGTAGTTTTTTCATGCATACAAAGGTACGAAAACTGATTAAATAATCTTGAATGGGATTCTTTGGATTTTTTGGGCGTGTCCTTGTGGGCGTTACGCTGCGCGTATGCCCACAAGGTCGGCGTGCTACGGGCTAACGGTGCTATGCCCCACCCGCCCACCCACTGGGCAAGAGTAAAAGTGTGGGCGAGGGGCTTCGCACCAAGCCTGACGGCTTGCCCTCCGCATGCCTCACGCAGCCGCTTTGGAATGTTTTACCTCGTTTTTAGACTTATCTTTGCTTTACCTTGTTTGATGTTCATTGTCAAGCACTTACAAAGTTAAAATTTTTTACCTTGTTTGAAAGGTTGTTATTTTATCTTGTTTTGTGTTCAGTTTCAAGCATGTACAAAGTTAAACCTTGAATACATGGACTTGTTATAACCTTTTAACCCCGAACATTCAAGTTTTACCTTATTTTGAACTGATTTTCAATTATTTACAAGATAAAAATATGCTTTAACTTTATTTATTGTTCATTATCAGATACTTACAAGATTAAGCTTTGTGTAAGTGAATTTAATTTGATAGCAGCTTGCGTGAGGCATGCGGAGGGTGCGTCAGCAGTGCGTAGCGCAGCGTAGCACCGAAGCCATAGCGTAGCCCGTAGCACGCCGACCCGAGCGCAGCGAGGGACACGCCCAAAAAAATAACTATAAAAAATAAACAGTCTTGTTCAATTTACATATTGCGTCTATACTGTCCACCTACTTGATATAAAGCCTCAGAAATCTGACCTAATGAAGCTACTTTTACCGTTTCTAAAAGCTCATCAAAAATGTTACCATTACTTACAGCTACTTGTTGTAATTTCCTCAAAGCATTTTCGCACTGCTTCTCATTACGCTTTTTGAAAGCCTCTAAATTAGCAATTTGCTGCTCTTTTTCTTCTGTGCTAGAACGAATTACCTCTTGCGGGATAATGGTGGGCGAACCTTTGGAACTTAAAAAAGTATTCACTCCGATAATAGGCAACTCACCTGAATGTTTGAGAGTTTCGTAATATAAGCTCTCTTCTTGAATTTTACTGCGTTGGTACATGGTTTCCATAGCGCCTAAAACGCCCCCCCGCTCAGCAATAGCTTCAAATTCTCGTAATACGGCTTCTTCTACTAAATCAGTCAGCTCCTCTATGATAAAACTACCCTGCAAAGGATTTTCATTTTTGGCTAATCCTAGTTCACGGTTAATAATGAGTTGAATAGCTACAGCACGGCGCACACTCTCCTCGGTAGGAGTGGTAATAGCTTCATCATAAGCATTAGTATGGAGAGAGTTACAATTATCATAAATAGCATAGAGTGCTTGCAAAGTGGTACGAATATCGTTAAAGTCAATTTCTTGGGCGTGCAGACTTCTACCCGAAGTTTGAATATGATATTTAAGCATTTGACTGCGTTCGTTACCTTTGTATTTGTATTTCATGGCTTTTGCCCAAATTCTACGAGCCACACGCCCCATGACAGAGTATTCAGGGTCCATGCCATTAGAAAAGAAGAAACTTAAATTAGGAGCAAAATCATCTATATGCATACCCCGAGCAAGGTAGTATTCTACAAAAGTAAACCCATTTGCTAACGTAAAAGCTAATTGAGATATGGGATTTGCCCCCGCTTCTGCAATATGATACCCCGAAATAGAAACAGAATAAAAATTTCTAACCTTGTTTCGGATAAAGCTTTCCTGAATATCACCCATCATGCGTAATGCAAATTCTGTGGAGAAAATGCAAGTATTTTGGGCTTGATCTTCTTTGAGAATATCCGCTTGAACTGTGCCCCGTACTGTGCTCAACGCTTTTGCCCTAAGTTCTTGATAGATTTCTTTGGGCAGTACTTGGTCGCCTGTTACCCCTAATAAGAGTAGTCCTAGTCCATTGTTGCCCTCGGGTAATTCGCCTTGATAAGTAGGAATAGGCAAACCCTTGGCATCGTAAATGGCTTTGATTTTAGCTTTAACCTCATCTACTAAACCGTTTTCAATGATGTACTTTTCGCATTGTTGGTCAATGGCGGCGTTCATAAAAAAGGCTAAAATAATCGGTGCAGGTCCGTTAATGGTCATAGAAACGGAGGTAGAAGGGTCGCAGAGGTCAAAACCAGAATAAAGCTTTTTGGCATCATCTAAGGTACAAATACTTACCCCAGAGTTACCAATTTTGCCGTAGATATCGGGTCTATGGTGTGGGTCTTCACCGTACAAGGTTACGCTATCAAAAGCCGTGGATAACCTTGCCGCAGGCATACCTTTGGAGAGATAATGAAATCTGCGATTAGTACGTTCAGGTCCTCCCTCGCCTGCAAACATACGTGTAGGGTCTTCATTAGTACGCTTAAAAGGAAATACTCCTGCGGTATAAGGAAACTCACCAGGTACATTTTCTTGCAAACACCATTTCAGTATCTCACCCCAAGATTTAAACTTAGGAAGGGCTACTTTGGGTATTAAAGAGTGAGATAAACTTTTAGTGTAATTGGATACTTTTATATCCTTGCCCCGCACTTGATATACAAAATACTCGTCTTTATATTTTTGTTTCTTTGATTCCCAATTTTCTAATATGCGTTTGCATTCTCCGTCTAGGTTTTGCTCATAGTATTTGTAAATTTTTTCTACCTCTTGAATAACATTTTCTGGTGCTTTACATTGTTTAAGTTCTTCAATTGTACCTTGTAAGCGGTACATTTTATCAGCGATGGTTACTTGTTTTTTTACCCATTCGTCATAGTTGCGGTTATTTTCGGCAATTTCTGCTAAATAACGTGTTCTATGAGGAGGAATGATGTATCTTTTTTCACTCAATCCACCTACAATTTGGGTATTGAGGTTAAATTCGACACCTGTCTTTTTTTTGATGATTTCAATAATTTTTAAGAAGAGGCTATTGGTTCCTGGGTCATTGAATTGGGATGCCATAGTACCAAAAACGGGCAGAGAGTCATCGGGGGTGTCAAACAAATTATGGTTGCGTTTATATTGTTTGCGTACATCACGGAGGGCATCTTGGGCGCCGCGCTTGTCAAACTTGTTAATAGCAATAATATCGGCATAGTCTAGCATGTCAATTTTTTCTAATTGAGTAGCTGCACCGAATTCAGGGGTCATAACATATAAACTGACATCAGAATGGTCAACGATTTCTGTGTCGCTTTGCCCAATTCCTGAGGTTTCTACTATAATGAGGTCAAATCCTGCGGCTTTACAAATTAAAATAGCTTCCCTAACATATTTGCTTAATGCTAAGTTACTCTGCCGTGTAGCCAAAGAGCGCATGTATACACGCGGGTTATTGATAGCATTCATGCGAATTCTATCTCCCAACAGAGCGCCCCCTGTTTTACGTTTAGAGGGATCGACTGAAATTACGGCTACTGTGGTATCGGTTGTAGTTAATAAAAATCTACGGATAATTTCATCGGTAAGAGAGGATTTTCCACTTCCTCCTGTACCTGTAATACCTAACACGGGAACGGTTTTATTTTGAATAAAATGGGGTTTTTCAAGTTCTATTATGGTTTTTGTATTCATACGTCAAAGATAGGAATTTTATGAATGATAAACAACCCCTGTGAAAATTTGTATCAATTTGAGTGGATAAGTGATTTTGAATTTTTTGGGCGTGTCCCTTCGCTGCGCTTCGGGTCGGCGTGCTGCGGGCTGCGCTATCGCTTCGGTGCTACG
Source organism: Bacteroidia bacterium (assembly GCA_025057675.1). GTDB lineage: Bacteria > Bacteroidota > Bacteroidia > JANWVE01 > JANWVE01 > JANWVE01. The sequence goes on along the minus strand of JANWVE010000019.1, from coordinate 16,361 downwards.
CACTGCTAACGCACCCTCCGCATGCCTCACGCATACAACAAGTATGCTAACCCACTTATACAAAATCTAACCTCGTAAGTATCTGAAAATGAACACTAAACAAATTTAAAACATATTTTAACGCTGTAAAACGTTGAAAATCAACTGAAAATAAGATAAAATTTGCGTATTCAAGGTTAAAGGGTCGTGTAAAATCCATGTATGGAAGGTTTAACCTTGTAAGTACTTGAAAATGAATACAATACAAGATAAAATCAACCTACTTCAAACAACGTAAAAAATTTCAACCCTGTAAGTATCTGATAATCAATATTAAACAAGGTAAAGCAAATGCAGGTATAAAAAAAGGTAAAATGTCAAAATGCGGCTGCGTGAGGCATGCGGAGGGCAAGCCGTCAGGCTTGGTGCGAAGCCCCTCGCCCACTCTTTTACTCTTGCCCAGGGGGTGGGCGGGTGGGGCGTAGCACCGTTAGCCCGCAGCACGCCGACCCGAGCGCAGCGAGGGACACGCCCATAGTAAAATTGTTTTTTAAACTTACATTCGTGCTTTTTTACCACCCATTAGTATTCCCAAAGTACTAATTACAGTCAATTCTTTATTTTTGCGAGATATGTTTCAAACACTTTCTATTGTTATCCCTGCATACAACGAAGAGAAAACTATCCATTTAATCCTGAATAAAATAAAGCAAGTGCAACTCATCAACAATATTCAAAAAGAGGTTATTATTGTTAATGACTGTTCCAAAGATAACACAGAAGAGGCTATTTTACATTATCAACAAGAGAACCCAGAGTTGAATATTCAGTATTACAGGCATGAAAAAAATCAGGGCAAGGGTGCGGCATTGCATACAGGGATAGAAAAAGCCACAGGGGATTTTGTAATTATCCAAGATGCGGATTTAGAATATGATCCCGAAGAGTATAACATTTTGCTCAGACCTATTGTTAATGGGGTGGCGGATGTAGTGTATGGCTCTCGCTTTATGGGCGGAAGACCTCACCGAATACTATTTTTTTGGCATAGTATAGGAAATAAATTTCTTACTTTTCTTTCAAACATGTTCACTAATCTCAATCTTACAGATATGGAAACCTGTTACAAGATGTTCAGGCGTGAGATTATACAAAGTTTGTATTTGAAAGAGAAACGTTTTGGTTTTGAACCAGAGGTTACAGCTAAAATCAGCAAAATAAAAGGGATAAGAATATACGAGGTAGGTATCTCGTATTATGGAAGGACCTATCAAGAAGGCAAAAAGATAGGTTGGCGAGATGGATTTAGAGCTATTTATTGTATTCTCAAATATGGAATTTGGTCAAGGAAATACCTTAAATAGATAAAATAGATAGAGTGAGGTTTTATTTATTTTTTGGGCGTGTCCCTTCGCTGCGCTCGGGTCGGCGTGCTACGGGCTAACGGTGCTGCGTCCCGCCCGCCCACCCCCAAGAGCAAGAGTGAGGATGAGGGACTTCGCACCGTGCTATCGCACGCCCTTCGCATGCCTCACGCAAGCAGTGTTTTGATGTTTTACCTTATTTTTGTACACATCTTTGTTTTACCTCATTTAATCTTGATTATCAAACACTTACAAGGTTAAAATTTTTTATCTTGTTTTAATTACACTCATTTTATCTTGTTTTGTATTGATTTTCAAGTATGTACAAGGTTAAACCTTGAATAAAGGAACTTTACACAATCCTTTAATCTTGGATATGCAAGTTTTAACTTATTTTGAATTGATTTTCAATGATTTACAAGATTAAAATTGAGTTTTACCTTGTTTGATGTTCATTTTCAGTTACTTACAAGATTAATTTTTGAATAAATGGAGTTAGTCTGATAGCAGCTTGCGTGAGGGATACGCAGCATGCCGTCAGGCAGTGCGTAGCGAAGCGTAGCACCGAAGCGATAGCGTAGTGCGGAGTAGCCCGACCCGAGCGCAGCGAAGGGACACGCCCAAAAACGAAATTGATTACAAGGCGTCAATAAGATATTCGTATATTTCTACCATGTTGATAAGATCTTTTTTGTATATAGTTTCATTATGAGCATGAACGTTCTCTTCTGGTGCGCCAACGAAACACCAATCCATCAATATGGGACTTCGTTGTATTTCTGAACCGTCTGAACCTCCATCACTCTCTACCTCTAATTGAAAAGGAATTCCTGATTTTACTGCAAGGCTTATAATGGTATCTAAATACTTTCTGCGAGGGATAAATCTATCTCGCATACTGATTACTACTCCTTTACCTAATTTAATACCGCTGGTAGCCCAGGTAATATCACAAATGAGAGATTGCTGAATACCATATTTTTTTTGAATAAAATTGGCTAAAAATCCCACAGTACCTCCCCCGTGCTCTTCATAACAGGAAAATACAACAGCTCCATTTTTTAGTTTTTCGCACAGACGCAAAGTTACCCACAGACCAGCACGGTTATCCATGTAACAGCATCGTAAAATATTTTTTGACTCATACCAAAAAGGCTTGAAAGTGAGCGTAGTGCCTCTCTCTATTTCTCTATCTGCCTCTAAAAATATCCGTTCTTGTTCGTTTATTCTAATTTTTGCCTCTATCTTACCTTTTTTATCTTGTCCTACAAGTATAGTCCCGTTTTCATATTCTGGTGAGCCTATTGGAATTAGCTCATTTTGATAACCTACTGTAAAACCCGTGCTATCTAGATGCGTGAATATGGCAGTTCGCGGTTCTCCAAATATCCAGATTAAACAGTCTTGAAAGATATATGTTTTAGGGAATTGTCTCCATGTATGTACATGGGTTGTAAGATAGTGGCTTAGCCATTGACTAAGCACAGACTCGCTGCCCGATGGCGCAGGGATACCGCACAAATCTTGAAGCAACTCAAAAGACATTAGCCGTTATGTCAGGAAGTTTATTTGTGTTTTATTTACTATCTTCTAATATTTTCTCTACATAGCTCATAGTTTGTTCAGGTTTGCTATCTGTGTTGCAGTTAGCGTATTTGACTCTTCCCTCGGGTCCTACAATGTATACGGTGGGCATAGCCAAAGGATAAGATCCGTCTGCGTCTGCTTTATCTACTTTCATGCCTTTTTTTTCGTAAAGTTCTTTGGTAAGTTCATCTAATCTGTAAGTAACTTTATATTTATCATGAATTATATAGTTTTTATCTTCAATAAAAGGAACTTCATTGGTAATACCTGCCCTCGCAAATGATTGCTTGGCTATTTCTCTGTCAGGACCGATAGCTACTACTGTTCTTCCTGCTTTTGCTAGTTGAATCATTTTATCTTGAAAATCATAAATTTCTTGCTTTCCGTAGGGGCATACCTTTGCACGATAAAATACAAGAATCACGGGACCTTTTTTGATAAGTTCTTTGAAATCCACAGACCTTCCTTCTATGTCTGTGGCGGAGAATTCGGGTGCTTTCTCGCCAGTACGTAAACCTTCGGGGTAGGCGTGCTGTGCAAATAGAATTTTATTTGACAACGTGATAAGTACCCAAAATAGGATAATACAGTTACGTTTCATAGTTTTTTGATATTTTAGAAACAATATTTACGATCTTAAACAGCTATGCAAATATAAAAAAACTTTTGATAGTATTCAAGATTGTTGTTTTATTTTTGTAAATAATGATGTCAATTTCTGTGCCAGAAGCGGGTCTAACGCTATTCTAACGCTATTCTTAAATGACTTACACAAGATATGATTATACAAAAAAATCTTATTTTCTGAAATTTGAATAATATATCTACTGTGTTTATAGCCATGGAGGGGTGAGATAAACTTATAGTCATTTTTTTGTTTTTGGGCGTGTCCTTGTGGGCGTTACGCTGCGCGTATGCCCACAAGGTCGGCGTGCTACGGGCTGACGGTGCTATGCCCCACCCGCCCACCCCCTGGACAAGAGGGAAAGAGTGAGCGGAGGGCTTCGCACCGTGCTGACGCACGCCCTCCGCATGCCTCACGCAAGCGGCAAATAGCCTAAGTCCACTCATATAAAACTTAACCCTGTAAGTATCTGAAAATCAATTTCAAAAAAGGTAAAAATATATTTTAACCTTGTAAATAATTGAAAATCAATTCATAATAAGGTAAAATTTGGCTATTCAAGGTTAAAACGTTGTGTAAAGTCCATGTATTCAAGGTTTAACCTTGTATATGCTTGAAAATGAATACAAAACAAGGTAAAGTAACAACAATTCAAAGAGGATAAAAAATTTTAACCTTGTAAGTGTTTGATAATCAACACTAAATAAGGTAAAGCAGGGATATGTATAAAAACAAGGTAAAACATCCAAAAGCTGCTGCGTGAGGCATGCGGAGGGTGCGTGAGCAGTGCGGAGCGCAGCGAAGCACCGAAGCGTCAGCGTAGCCCGCAGCACGCCGACCCGAAGCGCAGCGAAGGGACACGCCCAAAAAAGTAAAATTATTCTTTAGACTTTAGTATATACCCTCACAGCCCGAAGACTTTTTCCTACTTCCCACGATTGACATCATCATAGCCCTTATCACATTAGGTAAAATGTCAACCATACTGTTATTTTGTACCTTAGTATATCAGTTTTTTCAAAAAAATTAGGGTGGCTTTTATCCTAATAAATACGAACTTTTTACTTAAAAATGCTATCCTTCACTGCTATACTTCTTTGAAATCGTAGTATTTGGCTATGTTTTGAATATGCTCATCAGAAGCGGCGCTGAGCTCGTTACCAATGACATCGAACAAATTAACCACCTGATTAACCTGTTTTGTATTAAGTTGGGATAAAATCAAGTGCGCTATAGGCTGATACATAATTTTGCGAAGATGATGTACTTTTTCACTATCCACCGCTCTGATATACGTACTACGCCTATCGCCAGGTTTGAAAAAGCGTTCAATATAACCTAATTTTTCTAATCTATCAATGATTCCTGTTAAAGAAGAGAGTTTGATATGGAACTTAACCCCAATTTTTGAAATCTTTGTGTCTCCCTCCTCTAACAAAAACATAACAATCTGAAAGTCATCAGTGGTGCAATGGGCAATCTGGTAGAATTGATTCTCAAAATACTTTACTGCATTGTTGTAATGATACAAAGCTTTAGCTAAAATTTCTATTTGTTGTTGATTAAACTTTTCCATAATAGTTAAAAGTTAGAATTTTATACTTGATTATCAGGATGTAGTTGTATTTCAATAGTAGTCCCTTTTTGAACTACAGACTCTACCTGAATATTTCCCTTGTAAAAATAAACAATTTCACGAACCAGCGCTAGCCCTGTACCTGTACTTTGGTCTGTGCCTAGGTCATTATGTATACGTGTAAAAGGCGAGAAAGCAAGTAAAATTTTACCTTGTGGAATACCTATTCCGTTATCCTCCACTCGGATGGTAACAGGATTTGAATTAAAAGTGATATTGACCCAACGTTGAGGTTTTTGCACATCTGAATACAATATAGCATTATGTACTAATGCAAATGCTAACTGTTCCATCAGTTTTGAGTTAAGTTGGGCTGTGGTTTCTAGGTTGTACCAATGTAGTTCTACTCTACGCTCCTGCGATAGTTGTTTGAGTTTATTAACGCAGGGTTGAATGGCATCTTTCCAACTAATTTTACTTACCTCTTTAAATAAATACCTTACTTTGCGTATAGTCATGTAGTCTGTGGTCAGTTTAGCGGCAAGAGAAGACTCTTTATAGAGAAAATCAAGGTACATGTTCTGCTGTGAATTTAACCCTTCTCGCTCCTCCATAAATATCTGAACTAAGCTCAGTATTCGGTTAGCCACCCCCTTAATATCATGAGCGGACTTATAATACGCATCTTTATCTTCCTCAAAACTGATAATAGGTATATGTGTCATGTCGTAAGCTTTTTGATGTGTTCCATAAGTTCAGTAAAATCATGATATACTAATGCCTTTAGGTAATATCCTTTAACTCCTAATCTATTACAGTAATTCTTATCTTCGGGGTCTTCTGAACCAGTGAGCACAATTACATTTAGTTTCGAAAGTTCCTCACTTACTTGAAGCATTTTTAGTACTGCTCTGCCATCTTGGTCAGGAAGATTTAAATCCAAAATTATGCAGTCAGGTAGTACCTCTGTTTCGTACAAGTAATCTAAACATTTGATCCCATCTGATACTTTATCTATCTGAATTTGGGGAATGGATTTTTGTACTGCCTTTTCAAGAATAAGTAGTTCGGCAGGATTGTCTTCTACAATTAAAATTTTTGCTGTTTTTTTCATATTCTTTGTAGATTAAATTTTATTTTAACTCTTTTGCGTATTCTTTTGCATTAGTTAATAATAACTCTGCATGATTATAAGGTTCTAAGCTAATTTTCTGATACTCGGTAGGATGTTTCTTAAATACCCACAGTAAAAAATTTTGAGTAGCCTGTAAGTATTTATCTGTCCATTCTTTTTCATTTTCAACTTTGCTAATAATCTCGTATATTTTACCCTCCTTAAAAATAAACCTTTTTCTGTACTGTGGGGAAGGGCGTTTAAGCAGGGCATCTAACTGGTCAGCTAACTTTTCAAGTACAATTACTGTGTCTTTATTAACCTTGATATCTACAATGTATGCTTTGGTTTGTATTTTTTTATCAAAGTCAAAAATAAGGGTAAAGGTATCAGGGGACATTTTGTAATTATCGTCATTGTATTGTATTCCTTTCTCGCTAAACAAAGCTTTGACAGCATTTATGTCTCTTTTCTGATAATACGCATCATAATAGCTTTTTACTGTCTTTTTATACTGCTCTTCTTTACTCGTACAAGCATACATTAAATAAATGCAGAGCAAAATGAAAGTAGTAGTATATTTTCTTGTAGGTAACATACTTTTATTTGGTTTCTATAATTTCATCTATAATTTCAATGGAAATAATTTTATCCCCCTGCTGAATGAGGTCAATTACTTCTAAACCTTGTACTACTTTACCAAAGCATGTATGGTGCCTATCTAAGTGAGCTGTATTCTTTCTATTATGACAAATGAAAAACTGTGATCCACCCGTGTTTCTACCTCTGTGTGCCATAGAGAGCACACCCCTGTCATGATATTGATTATTTCCTGCTAGCTCGCAAGGAATTGTATATCCTGGCCCGCCTGTACCGTTCCCATTAGGGCATCCTGCCTGAATAACAAAGTCTGGAACGACACGATGAAAAGTTAGACCATTGTAAAATCCCTTTTTAGCAAGATTACAAAAGTTTTCTACGGTAATAGGAGCATCTTCGGTGTAAAAATGCACGACCATGCTCCCTTTCTCTGTATGTATGTTCGCTATGCGCATTGTAGCAAAAATAACAAGTTTTTATCTCAAAAAAAATTTTTCAGTTTTTCTGAATTCACATTACTATCAGTTTACAAGTTTGACTAAAGTGAGTACTCTGTATTCTGACAAAATATACTCCTGTAGAAAATAAGGCAGGGCATTTTATCTCTCCTTGCATGAGATCTGAACCTGCAAATAAACCGCTCCATAACACTTTACCATTCAAATCACATATACTTAAATGTAGGGAAGTAAAATTTTGTAAATCAGGTATGGATATAGAAATACTTTCATCTGAATAGACAGGGTTAGGATATATCTTAAAATCGTTTTCTTTTTGAACCCATGTAGTGTGTTGATATGTAGAGGCGCACATTACTTGCCCTAACCTTTTACATATACTATCTGTAAGTGCCAATTCCACAGCGGCACTGCTTCCTGAGTTTCCCATGCGAACAAACACTATCTTTTGAGAAGGATATACAGCGATGATTTGCCCGTTTTTACCTAATGCAAAATAAGCATTGTCAGGTGCGTTTGGAATAATTTTACCAGCAAATACAAACGGTAGCCCAGGTACCATAAAACTTGGCTTACCATTAAGCCACGTCAGGTAGCCGTAAGATAAGTTAAGCGTTTGGGAACTATTGGTCATCTCATTAAAATAAGCCGTGTCTGATAAAACAGGAGTAGTATTCCAATATCCTTTATTGAGCAGTAGCAAACCAAATCTTGCCATACTACGTGCTTTGCTAAAATATACATTGTTATAACCTATTGGATAAAAAAAACCGTCCATACCTATTTTATTTTTTATGCGAGTGGTAATATATGCGTTGAGTGTTATACCTGTGGCACTTTGTATAACTTGGTCTAATAAAGTGTAGGGTGCATTATGGTAAGCCCAGCGTGTTCCCGCATCGCTGTGATATTGTAAGCACGTATTAAGGGTGCAGTCTGGATTAGGTACGTTGTCGTCTAGTCCAGTGGTCATGCTCAATTGATGTTTTATAGTAATTAACCGTTCTTTTGCAGGCGAGCAAGATGTCCAACCTATACCTAGGTATTTAGAAGTAGAATCGTAGATAGATAAGTATCCTTCTTTTTGTGCAATTCCCACGGTGAGTGCAGTAAGTGTTTTTCCTGCAGATGCCCAATACCACAAGCTATCTTTGGTAAAAGTACCATAGTATTTTTCCACAACTATTTTACCATTTTTGAGAACTATGAATGCTTTAGAATTCTCTCTACCCAGAAAAGCAATTAAACTGTCCATTTTATCTTGGCACCATCCTAAACTACTAATGGATAGTGTATCCCATGTACCTCCTGAAAGGGGAGGAAAGTATAAAGCTTGACCTTGAATGAAATAAGGTAGAAAAAAAATGAATAAGAAAAATTTCTTTATGTACATATTGGTTAGCAAAGTTAATAGATTTAACGAAGATAAAGAAGATAAAAGTAAGTAAGGTTAAATTCAACTGAGACATGATATAGTTTTTATATTTTGTTTTTGGGCGTGTCCCTCGCTGCGCTCGGGTCGGCGTGCTGCGGGCTACGCTTCGCTTCGGTGCTTCGCTGCGCTCCGCACTGCTCACGCACCCTCCGCATGCCTCACGCAGTAGCCTTAGGGTATTTTACCTTGTTTTTAGATATATCTTTGATTTATCTTTTTTAAGATTGATTATCAAATACTTACAAGATTAAATTTTTTTACCTCATTCGAACTGTGTTCATTTTATCTTGTTTTGCTTTCATTTTTAATCACTTATAAGGTTAAACCTTGAATACGTGGAATTTTTACAACACTTTAACCCTGATTAAATAATTTTTACCTTGTTTGATACTCATTTTTAATTTTTTACAAGGTTAAAATGTATTTTTACCTTGTTTAGTATTCATTATCAGGTATTTACAAAAGTATATTTTGTATAAGTGAGATTAGCATACTTGCCGCTTGCGTGAGGCATGCGGAGGGCGTGCGTCAGCACGGTGCGAAGCCCTCGCCCACGCTCTCACTCTTGCCCAGGGGGTGGGGCGCAGCACCGTTAGCCCGTAGCACGCCGACCTTGCCCACACGAGCGTAGCGAGACGTGGGCAAGGACACGCCCAAAAAAATTTTATCTAACACTACTCAACAATATTACCTATCCAACTGATTATTTGAGTTGATATACCTTCTCTTTGTGAGAAAGCACATTGTACCGTTCTGATGCTCTACACCACATAATAGTTTCTTTCGAACCTATGACCAAATAACTTCTGGGCTTTGTACAGTTAGCTAATTTATCCACTACTTGGTTTTGTAACTGTTGATTAAAATAAATAAGTACATTTCTGCAAAATACAATGTCATACTTCTCAGTATGAACATCTTTAACTAAATCAAACTTTTGATATACTATATTTTTGAGTAAGCTTTTATGAAAGAAAAATTTGTCACTGTGCTTTACACAGTATCTCTCAATAGGATAAAGAGGTTGATAAGCATGGTAATTTTCCATCAATAAATCCCAATTTCGTATATGATATTCTGATTTTTTAGCTTGTTCTAATACTTTGTCGTTAATATCAGTAGCCCAAAAATAAGCTTTATCTAAGACATTAGCTTCAGCCAGTAAAATAGCCATCGTAATGACTTCCTCCCCAGTAGAACAGGCTGTATGCCATATATCAATTTGAGGTTTATGAACGAGATTAGGTATCAGTTGACTACGAATAAACTGCCAAGTAGTAGGGTCTCGGAAAAATTCTGTGGTATTAACCGTGATCTGACGAACAACTTCCTCAATGTCTAATTTTTTCTTATCTATCTGCTCTAATAGTTTTTCTATGCTCGGTAGATGATATAAACTCAGAATACGTATCAATCTACGTTTAAGTGAGGACATGGCATAATTTTCAAAGTCATATCCATAATTTTGCTTTACTTGATACGCGAAATACTTAACCTCGCTATCTGGTAAGTCTTCTACCATACGTATTAAAAATGTTTTTGGGTTAATGAGATTACAGTAGGAATGATTTTCTCAGGGGGTAGAATGTATTGTACAGGTATGTTTTGAACAGCAGAACCTGTCATAGTTTCTACGGTGCAGGTGCTGGGTTCTTGTACTATGGTTATCCCTCCTTTTTGATAAATAGCAGACATCCCATCCGTACCATCAGTATTAGCCCCTGAAAGTAAAATGCCTATAACCTTATCTTGAAAAACCCAAGCCGCGCTGGTAAATAAAACATCAATAGAAGGTCTAGAATAACGAACGGCTTCCGCTATGCTATAAGCAAAAGTATGGTCATAATCTACTAAAAGATGATAATTTGCTGGAGCAAGATAAACAGTATTAGGTTTAATTTGCTCTTTATCTCGGGGTTCAATCACTCGGATATTAGTTTTTAAGTTTAAAGCTTCAGCAAAACCATGCCGCACATTTTTTAATCTATGCAGGCATAAAATAATGGGAACTGAAAAATCTCTTGGAATTTGAGATAAAAATACATTGACCACAGGAAAGCTACCTGCAGAACCTCCTATAACAATTATTTGCTCAATATTCATAAATCACTTCCTTTTGTATATTTTATCCTCAATAGAAATAATTTCAAAGTTCTGATAAATAGGATAGGTATATAAGTCCTCTATGTAACCTAAAATAAGCATACCTCCTTTTTTAAGTTTTTGAGTAAGTTCAGTTAAATGCTTGTTACCTGCTTCAACGTCCCAGTAAATCAGTTGGTTTCTATACCAGATTATGTCATATTGGGAGTAGTCGGCAAAATAGAAGTTTTGTATATTCTGTAAGTGAAAATTTACTTTTTGTTTGAGATAGGATTTAATGTTTACTAAGTTAGCTGCTACCTCGAAGTACTCTGTCAAGGGTTTGGATATATTTATCTCTTCCCAGTTTTTATTTAGATTTTGAATTGTTTTTAAGTTGTAAGTACCTTTTTTAGCTTGTTCTAGTGAGTTTTGACAAACTTCGGTAGCTACTATATTAGTTTTTTCAAGCATGTTCATTTCTTCTAAAAAAATAAGTAAAGAATACAGTTCTTCGCCTGTAGAAATACGTGGAAAAAGGATATTTATTTCGTTTTGTTGCTGTAATTTTCTGAACTGTGTTTTAAGTTGTATCCAGAGTGAAGTGTCTCTAAAAAATTCACTTTGTTGGTAGCATAATAATTCTTTACAATTTTGTACTAAATCGTAGTTAGTTTGTAGGGTGTTAAAAAAGTCTTTGGTATGGTTGAACTTGTAGTAATTTAGTATTTTGTGAATAAATGTTAGAAGGTGAATAGTTCTAAAACCTTGTAAGTTGATTTGATGATAAGAAAGTATGTTGAGAAAAGTTTGGATTTCAGTATGAGAGATTTGAATACTTGTCATCACAGAAGGCAAAGATAAGATAAAAAATTTTTTTAATTATGTTTTTTTTGCAATTTAGTACATCAAATAGGCTTTAATCCATGAATTACTTACGTAAAAAAAGCGTATCCTCCTTTTACGAGAGCAAAGAAACCAAAGGTTTAGCTAAACATTTAACTGTGATAGATATCACAGGATTTGGGATAGCAGCTATTATAGGAGCAGGTATTTTTAGTACTATTGGTAAAGCCAGTGCAGATGGCGGTCCTGCAATAACTTTGCTATTTATTTTTACAGCAATAGCATGCAGCTTTTCAGCATTTTGTTATGCAGAATTTGCTTCTATGGTTCCTGTTTCTGGAAGTGCATACACGTATGCATACATCGCCTTTGGAGAAATTATAGCCTGGATTATTGGATGGGATTTAATTATGGAGTATGCTATCGGAAATATTGTTGTAGCCATTTCATGGTCCGAGTACTTTGTTTCATTGTGGAACAGCTTGTCTGATAATATATTAGGATGGGGGTACTTTCCTAAATGGCTAAGCACAGACTATTATACAGGTTTTAAGAATGGAGTTGATAAAATAGCTCCTACTTTAGCTGGACTCCCAATCATGTTTAATTTGCCTGCTGCACTTATTACACTAGGTATCACCTGGCTGACTTACAAGGGTATTAAAGAAAGTCGTACAAGTAGTAATATTTTTGTGATAATTAAGTTAGCAGTAATCTTCATGGTGATTGTATTAGGTAGTTATTATGTAAAACCTGAAAATTGGACACCTTTCACCCCAGAAGGTATGTCTGGGGTACTTAAAGGAATTTCTGCGATTTTTTTCGCATATATCGGATTTGATGCGATTTCAACTACTGCGGAAGAATGTAAAAACCCTCAAAAAGATTTACCTAAGGGAATCATTTTCTCTTTGATAATATGCACAGTATTGTATGTACTTATTACTTTGGTTATTACAGGAATGGTTAACTACAAAGAACTACGCGTAGCAGATCCATTAGCTTACGTGTTTGAAAAAATTCACGCCCCTGCGTGGATTTCTATGGTTATAAGTATTAGTGCGGTAGTGGCTATGGCATCTGTGCTATTGGTGTTCCAGTTAGGGCAACCCAGGATATGGCTAGCAATGAGCAGAGATGGACTTCTCCCAAAATCTTTTGGAAAAATTCATCCGAAATATCAAACCCCAAGTTTTTCTACTATTTTAACAGGTTTGGTTGTAGGGCTTCCTTCTATGTTATTCATAGACGCTAACTTAATAACAGATCTGACCAGTATAGGAACTTTATTTGCTTTTGTATTAGTCAGTGGTGGAGTAGCAGTGCTGCAAGTTACCCAACCTAATTTAGAACGAAAATTCAAAGTACCTTTTGTGCCTGCTAAATATTTCTTGCCTCTCATTTTGATTTTAATTCTCGTCGTTATGGCATTATTTAATAATGGAGATATTGTTGATGTTATCAAACAGATTTTTCTTGACGAGAAACAAAATATCATTATCGGGAGAGTTGTTTTTATTATACTATGGCTTGTTTTGATTGGACTCTCTTTCAAATTTAATTTCAGTTTAATTCCTCTATTAGGCGTACTTACCTCAGGTTTTATGATGTTAGAATTAAGCGCTGTTACTTGGTACGGTTTTTTTATTTGGTTGATTATAGGAATGATTGTTTATTTTGGATACAGTGTTAAGAATAGTACGCTCAATGTAGAGAATTCAAATGCTTAATAGAACTCCCTTTCTTTCAAACTATTTTCTGTATTTTTACGCCCAAGATGATGTCTATAAAAATCCCTTTTAACAAGCCGTATTTGTGTGGGAACGAACTCAAATACATAGAACAAGCCGTTCAGTCAGGTAAAATCTCGGGAGATGGAGTATTTACCAAGAGGTGTCATGAGTGGTTTGAGCAAAAATACCGTTTCAAAAAATGCTTTTTGACAACTTCTTGTACAGACGCATTAGAAATGGCTGCTATTCTTATAAATATTCAACCTGGCGATGAGGTTATCATGCCTAGTTATACCTTTGTTAGTACAGCGAATGCTTTTGTATTGCGTGGTGCTAAAATTACTTTTGTGGACAGCAGCCTATATGAGCCTAATATGGATATATCTCAAATAGAACCCCTCATTACCCCTAAAACCAAAGCTATTGTAGTAGTACACTACGCAGGTGTAGCCTGTGATATGGATGCAGTATTACATCTTGCCCATAAGCATAACTTGTATGTCATTGAAGATGCTGCTCAAGCCATAGACAGTTACTACAAAGGAAGACCCTTAGGTAGTATTGGGCATTTAGCGGCTTTCTCTTTTCATGAAACTAAGAACATTATCTCGGGAGAAGGGGGTATGCTGGTTGTGAATGATGATAGATTTGTTAAACGAGCAGAGATTATCCGTGAAAAAGGTACTAATCGCTCACAATTTTTTAGAGGTGAAGTAGATAAATACGGTTGGGTGGACATAGGTTCGTCTTTTCTACCTTCTGATATCATCGCTGCTTTTTTGTATGCCCAATTAGAACATATCCAAGATATACAAAAGCAAAGAAAGTATATATGGGATACTTACTATACAGCCTTAAAACCCCTTTCCGAAAAAGGATACTTTACCTTACCGTATATCCCTGATTATGCAACCAATAATTATCACATGTTTTATATTTTGTGCCGAAACCTTGAAGAGCGAACTGCTTTAACTAACTACCTCAAAAATAAAGGTATTTTAGCTGTTTTTCATTATTTACCTCTGGAACAGTCCGTGTATTACAAAGACAAACACGATGGTAGAACTTTACCTCATTCTACTCGGTATGCAGATACATTATTACGTTTGCCCTTATACTATGAACTGAATGACTCAAATATAAAACTGATTACTGACAGCATTAACGAATTTTTTAATACCTTGTGATAAATTATGAACGCAGAGAAACCTTTATTTTCTATTGTAAGTCCTGTATATAAAGCTGAAAAAATACTACATAAATTAGTGCAACGCATAGAAAATGCGATTTCTCCGATTACACAACAATTTGAAATTATTTTAGTGGTAGATGCCTCTCCAGATGACTCTTGGCAAGTTATTCAAGAAATAGCCCAAAAAAATCCATGTGTAAAAGGTATTTTATTCAGCCGTAATTTTGGACAACACAGGGCAATCACTGCGGGGTTAGATTATGCCCAAGGAGAATGGATTGTGGTTATGGATTGTGATTTACAAGACCAACCCGAAGAAATTCCCCATTTATATCAAAAAGCCTTACAAGGTTATGATGTAGTTTTGGCACGCAGGCACAATAGACAAGATAGGTTCTTTAAGCGGACTTTTTCAAAGCTATTTTACAAAATTTTATCTTTTCTCACAGGAATAAAATATGACCCCACTGTGGCTAATTTTGGCATTTATCACAAAAAAGTGATCGATGTAGTAAAAGGTATGCGAGAGCATATTCGTTTTTTTCCTGTAATGATTTACTGGGCAGGATTTAGACAAACTAAATTAGACGTTGAACATGCCCCTCGGGAAGAGGGTAAAAGCAGTTATTCCTTCAAAAAATTGCTTAAATTAGCCATAGACATTATTTTAGCCTATTCTGAAAAACCACTGACCATCATCATAAGAATAGGGCTAAGTATCTCTGCTGTAGCATTTTTGTTTGGTATTATTACGTTAATTCGTTATTTATTGGGTAAAATTGTTGTGCCTGGCTATACTAGTTTGATTATATCAGTATGGTTTTTTTCAGGTTTAATTATCGCAGTTTTGGGAGTGGTGGGTTTGTACGTAGGAAAGACCTTTGAAGGCGTTAAACAAAGACCTCTGTATATTATTCAAGATACAACAAACACACAAGAGAAATAAATATAACGCTAAAAGTTCTGATGAGTATTACATTTTTATCTTGGGATAGCGATTTTTTTGGCTACAAAGTAGGACAGGTGCTATTACATAAAGAAGCCTCATTTTCAGAAAAATGGATAGACACTGCGCGTAAAGAAGGATATAAATTGTTATACATACGCTGCGATTCTGATAATGCACAAGAAATTCAAATTGAGCATACGGGGGCTACTTTGGTAGATGAAAAAGTTACGTTTTGCCAGCGCATTCCTGAAGGTACTTTTGAGTACACTTCATCTGTGGTACTGTATGAAGAAGAAAGTCCCACGCCTGATATTTTACAATTAGCTTTGGATAGTGGCATATATTCACGGTTCAAGGTAGATAAAAACTTCAAAAACAACGAATTTGAGCGTTTGTATGAAGTTTGGATTAAAAACTCTACCCAAAAAAAAATTGCCAAGCATGTCATAATTTATCAAAAGGAAGGTAGAGCAGTAGGTTTGCTTACTTTGGGGGAAAAAAATAACCGTGCGGATATAGGAATATTAGCGGTTAATGCTCAATATAGAGGTGAGGGAATAGGGAAGCAATTGGTACAGAAATCCTTTGAATTAAGTTTGCAAATGGGGCATACCTACCTCCAAGTGGTAACGCAAAAAGCTAATCAAAATGCATGTAGGTTTTATGAAAAAGTAGGCTTTTCAGTGGATAGTATTGAGCATATTTATCATTTATGGCTATAAAAGGAATTTGGATAGTTTTTTATTTTGGGCGTGTCCCTCGCTGCGCTCGGGTCGGGCTACTGCGCACTACGCTAACGCTCGGTGCTACGCTGCGCTTCG
>JANWVE010000199.1 GCA_025057675.1 Bacteroidia bacterium | reverse complement strand
GGGGCGTAGCACCGTTAGCCCGTAGCACGCCGACCTTGCCCACACGAGCGCAGCGAGCCGTGGGCAAGGACACGCCCAAAAATGACCTTGGAGCTAATAAAACTTCCCCCAACTGAAAATATATCTAAACGCCCCTTATGATATTTGAAAAGGTTGCAGACTAATGCAAAATATAAAAACAACTAATGTTATCCACCCCAATACCTTACGCTTCAAATTAAGAGGAGTATCTACACGCGCAACAGGATGCTCAAATCCAAAAAAACGAACAATAATCACCGCAAACATCATATAACCACCATACCCCTTAACGTGCGGGAACATAATACTAACTAACACATGAAAACTCATAACTAACACAGTTGCCAACAACCACAATCTGCTGCGCTTACCATATAATTTGGTCATAATTGCTAATAACAACAACAAATAAATACTACTATTCAAAACCCACTCAAATGTACTTTCTATACTTTCTAATCGCATAAAATCAATACCTCCATAAAGTACCATAATCAAAATAGTAGTTTTGCTTACCCATTTGTGTCCCTTTATCCCCAGTAAGCCATATATTATATGACCACCATCTAATTGTCCTATGGGAATTAAGTTGAGCGCTGTAAAAAATAGCGCTAACCAAGCTGTAAAAAGATAAGGATAGTGCATAATCTCTTGCGGAGGTGGAATGGATGCTTCAGAAGGCATAAAAAATTCTACCACCTTAAATAACAAAGGTTTGCCCAGCGTTAAACCATATGGTATGTTCTGATATTCTTTGGGTTCAGGAAATCCACCATATTTTACGTACTCAGGATGAATGGAAAAAATATAACTCTCAGGAGGTAGTGTAGCATACCCGTATATCATCAATCCTAAGCCAACAACAAGACCCGCTAAAGGTCCTGCAATACCAATATCAAAGAATTGTACTCTGGTTTGACAAGGTTCTTTTAATCTAATAACTGCTCCCATAGAACCTATGCTCATACTACCTATATACATCGGAATATAATATGGTAAAGTAGCTTTGATGCCGTATTTTTTACTCATAAAATAGTGTCCAAATTCATGTACTGTAAGAAAAAGTAAAAACCCAAAACAATATGGAAAACCCTGCTTAAACCGAACTAAAACTGGTTCATGACTTGCAAAAAAAACTTTGCCCGTTGTCCATTCATACCCAGAAATAAGTGTAGTGAGTACAGTTAAAACAAACAAAAAAATATGTATGAAAATACGTTTGTTCATGTTTTATAGCAAAAAACAATATAAATTATATGTTTTCAGTTTTTTTTTGGTAGAGGGAAGCATTAACCATTCTAGAAACTTATTAGCAGAAGGTTTTTCTGAACTAATAACTGCATAACAAGAGTAGGTAAAAGGATATTTACCACTAAGTATAGTTTCCTCGTTAGGGAATATAGGATTACCGTTAATAAGTATGGGTATGATATTTCCCTTTACTTTCATGCTATGTGCTGTATATCCTAATGTATAGTGATTAGAGTTAAGTTTATTTTGGAATTGTTCAGTACTTTCCACCATAACTGCATTGATAGAGTAGTATTCTCTATTCCAAGCATGTTTGTATAAATACAAAGTAAAATCATGTCCTAAGGGATAAGCGATAAGGGTTATCTTTTCATTTTTTCCGTTAATGTCTGACCAGTCATGAATTTTTTCAATAAATACTTCATAGATTTGGGATAATGTTAAGCCTTTAACATTGTTTTTGTGATTAGTATAGAACACGATGGCATCTCGGGCAAATTCCTGTTCCTTGTAGTAAAAAGAAAACTTTTTTTTGTCTGATTCAGGCAAGGGTTGGGTAGTAAGAGCTATGTCTACTCCTTTCATTATAAAGTCTGACAAAGCATGAGGAGTATTATCCGCGGATATAAATTTGACAACACAATTAGGTTGTATTGCATAAAAATCAGATAGCAGATTTTGAATAATATCACACAAATACTTAGATCCACTTATTTTGAGTGTATCAACTTGTGCATAGATGAATAAAGGCACATACAACCATATTACTAAGCATACAATACTCCTACACATGTGTAGCAAATATAAGTTAATTTGTTGTTTTAGCAAATTTATTTTGAGAAAAGCGGTAAGTTAAATACCAGACCATAATTAAAGTAAATACTGTCAAAGCAAAGGACATAAAAATCTCCCACAAAGTAAATTTTTGATTTTTAGGGTCGTCTACGCTCATTCCTAATAAATCTTGGTTGAAATATACCATTAGCACTTGCATACCATTATTAAATGCGTGTGCCAAGATACTCGGTAGTATACTTTTAGCATAATAAGCTAAGTAACCTAAATACGCACCTAATATCATTCGGGGTATGAAACCCATGAATTGAAAATGTGCAGCTGAAAATATAATGGCTGTTATCCATATAGCTATGTGGTAATTAGCTGCTTTTAGCAGCGTGTTTTGCATAAAACCTCTAAAAAAAAGTTCCTCACCTATACCTGGAATGATAGCAATAATAAATAAATTGACCCACAATATCCATACGTTTTCAGATTTAAGAAATAAAGCGGTTACAGTTTCTGCATCTTTTTCCATACGAACCAGCATATCGGGCAGGGGAATTTTTGCATTTACTTGTGCGGTCCAGCCCACTAAAACCTGTATGGTCAAAATGCCTGATAGGGCTAATATCCATACTACATAAGGCTGTGGCAAGCGAATAGCAAAATGTTCTATGGGTTTTTCAATATATAGTTTTGTGATAAGCCACGTAGACACAAAAAACCATCCTACTTGTGTAAAGAACTGTATGAATCGTGTAGCATCAATGTACTGTGGGTTTTTGGCAAAAGAAATTATATCTTTTGCAGGTATCTTAAACAAGGGGGCTGCCAAAATAATAGATATACTTTGAAAAATAATTACCATACCTATTGAGATAAGCAACCCTACGATTATCAATAATACAGGAGGGAGTTGAAGTTTTCTATTCATGCTACAAGGTAATTCTTGTTAGAAGTTTGAGTTCTTGATTAGGTAGTTTTTCGTGTACTGTGCATTCTTTTTCTGAAATCTCAACTGCAATAATAATATCTTTTACTTTAACCGCAGAGTAAATGGTATTAGGCAAATAATTTTTTTGTATTTCAGAATTATCTAATAGATTACATTTTCCTTCGTAGATACCTATTTTATACTGTTTCTGGTTAATAATTACAAGTAGGTTTGTATAAGTAAGGTTATCTCTTGTAAATTCCTCAAATTGCCAAGTAAATTGTACGTTCTGTGGTAGGTCTGTGGTGGTTTTAGTTTGTAGTTCAATTTTCTTGAGTGAAACAGCGTCTTTAAAATCTTTCTTAGGGCTATGCTCGTAAATGTGAATAGATCCATTTTCTTGGCAGGCATAAATTACTTTGGAGGTATCGTTAGTTACTTCTTTGAGGGCGATAAAAGCGTTTTGGGGAAGCCTTGAAAAGAAAGGGTGCTGCTTGTCAATAGGAATGTATTTTCCATTGAACCTGCCGATAGGATATACATCGTTATTTACTTGGAATGCTACATCTGTGTATTTTTGGGGAGAGAAAGGCAGGCTATAATCTAACTTCCAAGTAATAGTATAACTTGTAGCTGACTGTGATATACCGAGCAGGCTAACCAACAAACAAAATAAAACCAAAACAAATATCTGCTTCATACGTGAAGCAAAGGTAAAAAATTTTAAGATTGGGTTTATTGTATTCTATTGACTTCATCAGTGCAAGTAAGCGAGCAAATTGATTTTAGAGTATTTATAATTTGATATTTTGGGCGTGTCCTTGTGGGCATTTCGCTGCGCTCATGCCCACAAGGTCGGCGTGCTACGGGCTAACGGTGCTGCGCCCCACCCGCCCACCCCCTGGTTACGGGGTTTGAGGGCATGGGCGAGGGGCTTCGCACCGTGCTGACGCACGCCCTCCGCATGCCTCACGCACGCAGCAAGTATACTAAC
>JANWVE010000198.1 GCA_025057675.1 Bacteroidia bacterium | reverse complement strand
AATACAAGTTTATGCGATTAACTTTACAAAATAGGGCTTTACCTTGTATATGCTTGATAATAAACAAGATATGAAGGGTAGAAACAGGGTAAAATTTTAATCTTGCTTATAATTGAAAATGAATGAGTTAAGAGGTTATTTTGCGTGAGGCATGCGGAGGGCAAGCCGTCAGGCTTGGTGCGAAGCCCCTCGCCCGCACTTTCACTCTTACCCAGGGGTAGGCGGGTGGGGCGCAGCACCGTTAGCCCGTAGCACGCCGACCCGAGCGCAGCGAAGGGACACGCCCAAAAGTAAAATTATTCTTAAACTTAATATAATCCCTGTTAGGTTAAAATTTCTTTCGTTTATTCTCTTCAAAAAAGGCTAATACTGCATCTACCTCGCTTTCCCAATAAGCGTAATTATGTCCGTGTGTGTCAGATAAATGATATCTTATTTTTACCTGCGGACACTCCTTTTGTAAAGCATGATACAAAAGTTCAGATTGTTGATAGGGTACTAAAGGGTCTAACTTTCCATGCCCAATGTAAACAGGCACTTTCCACTCACGGATTTGAAAAATGATATTATCTTCTTTTTGCCATCTTTCTTTGAAAGCTGAATATTCTCCGTAGTATCCAATCATTACTTTGTCGTTTGGGATTTTACTTTGGTCAAAATCGCCAGATAAGGTAGCTACGGCACTGAATAATTCAGGTTTAGCTAGAGCACATACGGCGGCTCCTCGTCCGCCCGTAGATAAACCTACAACAAAATTGTTCTGCTCGGGTAATAGAAGTCCGTACCTTTTTTGTAAGTAAGTAAATAACGTGTCTACTAACCATACTTTTTGTGGAGCTGTTTGCCATTCCTTGCGAGTTTGTGGGTAGAATTTAGAAACATAATTGCTTTTACCCATTTCAGGCATGATAAGAATATACCCCTTCTCTAACGCTTTTTTACATAAAGACGTTTTTTTACACCAATCATCCTTGGGAAATCCGAAACCAGGTAAAACAAGGATATTTCCTTGTATAATCTTTTTTAGTGGCAATGCGATATCTACTGCATGCCCTTGTACAAAAAGAGTTTGAAAGGGTTTTAAGGTATCATACATGATTTTTTTTTCAGGTTTAGTGGAAATAGAAGAGTATTTATCTTTATTATCTTGATGTATTTTTGACTTAAAAAAGCAGTAATTAAAAAAGAGGAGCGTACATACCATTAGAGCAAATGGGGTTTTCATGCAGCAAATGTACTTATTTTACATGCATTATCGGATAAATAAAGATATAAGGTTGTGTGAAAAAAGTTCTTTAATCAGAGAATTTGATTTTTTGGTCGTGTCCTTGCAGGCATGAATGCAGTGAAACGCCCGCAAGGATACAACCAAAATCACTGTTTAATAAAACGAAGCGTTACCCCACCTGCAAATTGGACAAAATAAAGTCCTTTTGCCCAATCAGAAACGTCAAGGATAGTAGTAGGTGTATCTATGAATTTCTCACCTATCTTTCTACCCGTATAATCTAAAATTTGTACTGACGTATTTAAGTAGGCATTTGTGTATATGTTAATCATATTTTGAGTAGGGTTAGGAAACAGATAAGTATATTGATTAGAGTTACTAACTTGCACCTGTTCTATATTAGAGTAAAACTCTTGCCCATCTTTTGTTTTTTGCACTACGCGGTAAGAAAGATGTGTATATCCATATATATCATTATCGTAGGTAGAGCCTTTTTGTGTATAAATCTGAGCTATTTGAGTAAAATCTGTTCCGTTTGTGCTGCGTTCAATATAGTAAGAGTCCTGGGGGTCAAAATCCGATGCGTTCCATTGAAGTAGTACTTTATCTTTGTGTGAGGTAACACTAAATTTGAAATCTTGTAGAGGTAGCGGAGGACATCCACCGAGGTTGATTGGTGAAATGATAATGTACTGGGTTCGTGTATCCTGCGTGCTAGTTAATGGAAAAGGCGCTGCACAAGGTCCTGTTACATCAGCAGGATAACCTCTGCCTGATGCATAGGTGATTACTAAATTACTTATTGCACTTGTAAAAGTAACTGTAGCTGAGAGTGCATTAGGACCACAGGAAGCACCTCCCTTAAAGGTAGTAGTAGACGTGCCACTTCCTGTGGCTGTGATGCAGGGATTGACACTGCTTAGTGTCATGTTTTGATAAACATTACTCGTATTATATCCTCTTACTGAAACAGAGTCTATAAAAATACCTGTGGTAGTACCGCAAACAGCAGAATTAATGTCATACATGTTGAAGGTTACGCCTGACACATTCACCGGTGAGGCACCATTTTTGAATGTAAAGATTACGGTCATGTAGCTAGCGCTGGATGCATTGTTCCAATCTGTTTCTAACATGAGAGAAAATGTAGATCCGCTGTTAGTCCATTTTGGGCTGCGATTACCTGAACTTGTTACCCAAATACCATTATTGTTCTGAGCAAAAATGTCTGCATTATAGCATCCCTTAGGTGTACCATTCGTTGCATCAGTCGTATTCAAATAAGAGTCTACATTTGCAGTAAAAGGGTTGTTATTAGTATTGTTATTCAAAGGATAGAAATAAACGTACTGACTTTGCGCTACAGATAAGATGGTACTCATTAGAGTAACCATCAATAAAGTCAATAAAGTAGTATACGTTTTCATAAGCTACGTAATTATTTAATTATGACTACAATAGTTATATACAGGTAAAACGAAAGAAAAGAGTGCTAGCCGCTCAAAATATTTTTGTTCAAAATCAAAAAATAAATTATGTAAAAAGTGCCTCTAAATGATACATATACCTACACTCGCGATAAAATAGTATAGCTGATAGACTAATTTCATTTATACAAAGTTTAATCCTGTAAGTATTTGATAGTCAATATCAAATAAGATAAAAGCGAACGTATGTTTACCAATAACACACAATATCCAAATACAGCATTGCGTGAGGGATACGGAGCATGCCGTTAGGCAGTGCGCAGTGCAGCGTAGCACCGAAGCGAACGCGTAGTGCGCAGTAGCCCGACCCGAGCGCAAGCGAGGGACACGCCCAAAAATTAAACTTAACTTCTTAAATACTCTAAAAATGTATTTATTTTTGTCCACAAATAACCTTTGTAAAGTAACGGACACAACGTATGCTAAAAACAATCTCTGCTATATTTTGTACTGTTTGGATTTATCATTTTTGTATAGCACAATATAGCATCAATCAAGTATTTTATAACGAAGTTACGACCAAAAACTTTTCTATCAAATACAATCCAGCGGAAACTAATCATCCTACTAATGTAATATTTAATCGGATAAAAAACCATTACAACAAACCTATAAACCTACTAGAATGGTCTATTCAAATCAAACTGCAACGAAAACTAACCCTAAGACCTGCCCAACAATTTGAAATTTACGTAGCACAAACAGAATACACTTTTTCAGGTGATAACATCTACCGTGGATTTAATATAGAAAATAAAGTAAAGCCTGCTATACAAAGTATAAAAATACAGTTAAAACACAAAACCGCTCGAACCGCTTCACCTTACTACGAAAAAGTATTTTATGCTAATGATTTTCATCCACCCATATTAGTACAGGAAAATTATGCTTACACCAAAGATTCTATCTCATTGAGTGACTATGAATTAAACATTGTAGAAGTAGTACTAAATAACTCTCCTGAACAAACTACTGCTTTTTTATCCTTCGCCGATAAGATTGACCAATACTACACAGATAGTCAAACCTTACCTGCTTTACTTTATCAAACTATGAGCGTACAATCCACTAACATAGACCTTTTACCAATGGAAGAGCAGAAACTTATTGCCGTAGAACAAAAAATCAACGCTATTATTGCTCAAAGGTACATGGAAGAATTAGAGTTAAACAAGCAAGACCCTGCCAATTTCTCTGCCCAAATGAACCAAGTTATGACTTTAGCTGCTCAAAAACGCAATGAAATTAACCAAACCAAAGCAAATGCACACATTATT
>JANWVE010000197.1 GCA_025057675.1 Bacteroidia bacterium | reverse complement strand
ACATCCAAAAGCTGCTGCGTGAGGCATGCGGAGGGCGTGCGTTAGCACGGTGCGAAGCGCAGCGTAGCACCGAAGCGAAGCGTAGCCCGCAGCACGCCGACCCGAGCGTAGCGAGGGACACGCCCAAAAAAATAAAAAATCAGTCCCTCTTTCCAGAAGATCGTTTTTATTTTGACATGCTTACTGCTAATAAACATAATTTACACTGAGAAATTATCAACTTTGTTAGTGTATGTACTTTTATTTGTTAAAATTGCAGGCAAATAAACCTATGAAAAAGTATTATTTATTGTTTTTTATCAGCCTTGCTTGCTCTACCGTTGCTCAAGAGAAGAGAAAGGACCCCGTTTTAGCTACCATAGGTAAAGAAAAAGTTACAAAATCTGAATTTGAATACGTATTTCAAAAAAGTAATGGGGGCTGGGACTCTGCTAAAAAACAAACTGTAAAACAGTATGAGGACTACCTTAACCTCTACCTTAAATTCCGCATGAAGGTAGCCGACGCCAAAAAAGCAGGATTAGATAAAAATCCTCAGTTTCAGAAAGAATTAGAGGGGTATAGGGCTAAACTTGCTCCCTCCCACTTACTAGAAAAAGAAGTAACCGATAAACTGATAGAAGAAGCCTATCAACGCTTAAAATATGAAATCTGCGCAGGCTTCATCGCCATCACTATGACTAACCCCAGTAACCCAATGGATACCGCAATTGCTTACAGAAAACTATCAGCTATTCGAGACTCTATTGTCAAAATGGGAAAACCTTTCGAGGAAATGCAAAAACGGCACTCCATGATACAAAATGACTACAATTTAGATAAAACAATATATTTCTCTGTATTTGATGTTCCTTCGTACGTATTTGAAACAGTAGCCTACAA
The DNA here is from genome assembly GCA_025057675.1 of Bacteroidia bacterium. GTDB lineage: Bacteria > Bacteroidota > Bacteroidia > JANWVE01 > JANWVE01 > JANWVE01. The sequence continues at coordinate 3,151 of JANWVE010000197.1, read as the reverse complement.
CACGCCCAAAGGTGAAGTTTCTATGCCTATGCGTTCTCGGGATAGTTATTTTATCTTGAAAGTATATGACAAACGTCCTAATCAAGGTAAAATTAAAGTGGCACACATTGTAGCCGCAGGTGCAAAAGGAAAAATAAAACCCGAAGACTCTGTTAAAGCAGTAGCCCGAATCAATGAAGCTTTACAAGAACTCAAAACAGGTAAAAGTTTTGAAGAAGTAGCACGTACCTACTCCGAAGATAATACAACCAAAAGTAACGGAGGAATTATAAACGAATTTGTGTCCGCATCTAAACTATTTCCTGAATTTGCACAAGCAGCATTCTCGCTTAAAAATATAGGCGATTATTCAGGGATTGTGCGCACGCCCGTAGGTTGGCATATTATTAAATTAGTTGCTCGTGAAGGTGAAGTGCCTTTTCAAAAGCTTCGTACTGAACTCAAAAGAAATGTACTTACCGATAGAGGAGGACGAACAGATTACTACAAATACAACATATACGCTGAACGAATTAAAAAGCAAAACAACTGTGCTATTGACCAAAAAGGAATAGATAAAGCTATTCAAATGTTAGATACGCTTATTTCTAATGGTTCGTGGCGGTTGAGTCTCAAATGTACTGAACTTAATTACCCTATTATGACCCTTGGCAAACAAAAATATTCTGCTTATCAACTGCTTGACTATGCTGATAAAACTAAACCTCATGGTGTTAAAAATCCCAAAGAAATAGTCTATGGTGCTGTTCTCAATTTCTCTCGTGAAAAAGCATTAGAGTACGACCAAATAGATATAGAAAAACGCTATCCTGAGTTTAGATACCTGATGAATGAATATCGAGATGGTTTACTACTTTTTCAACAGTTAGAGAATCGTGTATGGAAGCGAGCAAGTGAAGATACCACAGGACTAAAAAAATACTATGAGGCTCACAAAAACGAACCTAACTTTCAAACCGATAAAGAACGCTTGAAAGCTACTATTTATACTACTACATCAGAAGAGAAAAGGAAGCAAGTCCAAGAATTGATAGAAAAAAAATTATCCCGTGATAGTATTGCCAAACGCATGAACAAGGATGGAGTAAATGTTACCATTGAGGAAGATTATTATATTAAAGGAGCAAATAAATTTGTGGATATGGTATATGAGAAAGAATTAGGTCAGGCGCATGTTTTACCTGAACAAGATAAAAAATTCATTATCATTTATACGCATAAGAAATACCCCGCTGGAAATAAGGTATTTGAGGAAGTAAGACCTATGTGTGTTACAGGTTATCAGGAGCAATTAGAGAAAGAATGGGTAGCAGAGTTAGAAAAAATTTATCCCGTTAAGGTAAATAGAGCTGTGTTAGAAACACTATACAAATAGTTTTTTATTTGTAGTATTTGTGATACCAAATTAGGGCGAACGAGTTTTTTCTTGTTCGTCTTATTTTTTGGGCGTGTCCTTGCCCACGTTTCGCTGCGCTTATGTGGGCAAGGTCGGCGTGCTACGGGCTAACGGTGCTGCGCCCCACCCGCCCACCCCCTGGACAGGGGTTTGAGCGTGTGCGAGGGGCTTCGCACCGTGCTGACGCACGCCCTCCGCATGCCTCACGCAAGAATCTTGGCAGGTCAGCAGAGCTATCTATTCAAAGCTTTATCTTGTAAGTACCTGAAAATGAACACTAAATAAAGTAAAAACAAAATTTAATCTTGTAAATCATTGAAAATGAATTGAAAATAAGGTAAAAGCTGATTGTTCAGGGTTAAAGAATAGTATAAAGTCCATGTATTGAAGGTTTAACCTTGTAAGTACTTGATAATGAATGTGAAACAAGGTAAAGCAAAGGTATGTATAAAAACAAGGTAAAACATTCAAAAGCTGCTGCGTGAGGGATACGGAGCATGCCGTCAGGCAGTGCGAAGCGTTAGCGTAGCACCGTAGCGAAGCGTAGTGCGGAGTAGCCCGACCCGAGCGCAGCGAGGGACACGCCCAAAAAATCTTATTCTATCTATTTATTCTATCTATACGCCTATTTTTAACCGATGTACATGTTAATAAAAAATTAAATTTTTTATCTAAAAATCAGAATTGTAAGCGAACTTGTACCTTTGTGTCTGAAAAATAAAAGGTTCTATATGAAAAATACTGTGATATTCACCTTATTTTTTATTCTCTTAGTAACACAGTTAGTCGGGCAAAACGGCAAAATCACGGGCAAAGTAATAGATAAAGAAACGAATGAACCTGTTCCAATGGTCAATATCTTGGTAAAAAATACACCTATCGTAGTCCAAACTGATATGGACGGTAAATATGAAATTGATATCAAGCCAGGTGAATATACCTTAGAAATCAAGTTCATTGGTTATGCAGACGTGTTAATCACAGGTGTAAAAGTCAAAAAAGGAGAAACGAACACACAAAACATTATCTTAAATCCAAATGTGCATCAATTAGATGTGGTAGAAGTGATTGGCGAGAAACCGCTGGTAGATACCGAACGCTCTGCATCTACCATTACGATTGACGAAGATTTGATTAAAAACGGTACAGATAGAAAATTAGAAAATATACTTGCTACTCAAACAGGGGTTATAATGTCCAACGTAGGCGTACATATACGCGGGGGACGCACAAATGAAACAGGCTATTATGTAGATGGCGTAAATGCCCAAGATCCCTTAGCTGGTACTGGGTTTGGGTTAGATTTAGGCGGAAATGCTATTGGTTCTATTGATATTAACACTTCTGGTGCAGGAGTAGAATTTGGTGACGCTGCTGCGGGTACAGTCAATGTAAAAACTAAATCAGGCGGAGATAAATTCGAACTCTTTGCTGCGCATAAAAGAGATAATTTTTGGAACTCTGCTTACAAAGACTGGCAAAGTGTATTTAATCAATCCGTGTACGAATTGAGCTTCGGCGGTCCCGATTTGATTACTGAAAAACTTCTTCCTAAATGGAATATCAAATTTCCCCATAAAATACGTTATCAAATCTCTACCAAAGCTACTTTCAGCGACGAATATTTCAAAAATCCCGCTAAGCAAATTTACTCTTCCACTTTGAACAAAAATACCTTTTGGACACCCTACAACAACAATCGTTGGAACGCCCTGGCTAAGCTCAACTACGATATCAATCCTCGGCAGCGATTGG
>JANWVE010000196.1 GCA_025057675.1 Bacteroidia bacterium | reverse complement strand
GATGATAAAATCTATGACAAAGCAGGTACAGTAACTTTATTGCGGTAGCATATCTTTCTCTGATTAAAGCCTTGCAGAGTTTTCTGTAAGGCTTTTTTATTTTTTGGACTAATGTAATTTTCTTTTTGGGCGTGCCCCTTGCTGCGCAAGGGTCGGCGTGCTACGGGCTACGCTGCCCTTGTGGGCAAAAGCCCACAAGGGCACGCCCAAAAAACTATCAATATACGAAGTATTTTATATATATTTTTCTAAAAATTATCCTAACATCTTTTTAAGAAAAAGTAAAAGTACAGATATAAACTTTGTGCATTTTTAATACATGAGGATTTATGCTTCGTATTTACTTTTTTTGTATCTTTGTAAATATGAGATTATATCTTTTACTTGTTGTACAATGCTTTTTTATGCTGTATGTATGTGCTCAGGAAGCGTTCAGAGGTAAAATGTGGGGTAGCACCGTTTCATCTCTACCTAATAGAGAATATTCCCAAACTGAAAACGATGGCGTATCAGAATACGACGGCTACGAGGATAAAAAAGACCCTAAATTCATTAACGGAGTTAGATTACACAATATCTTGTATTTCTATAAAGATAACAAGTTAGTTAAAGTGAAAGTTACTATTCGTGAAGACAAAGAAGGGGATGCAGAAGCAATATTGGGATATCTACAAGCTACCTACGGTGCAGAAGTAAAAAAGGAAAACATTTATACAGGGTCAAAACTCTATACCCAAACTAGATATACATTTCAAGGTAAAAACGGTAACCACATAGAATACTATAAAAATGACTGGAAAGATAAATCCATATTTACCGATGAATTTGTGCGTACCAATAATACTATCCGCTCCTACTTTGTAATATACTCTCCTACTATGCATGCAAGTATGTCTGATTGGTAACTGATAAAATATGCAATTAACACATCATAATATTCTCTTCGCTTTTGTGTTACTAGTTGGCACTATTTTTTTCAGTTGTAGCAAAAAAGTAGATAACCCTGGATTAGTACCTACACATGTCTACTATCCCATCTCTGAAAATAAAACCTACAAGTACTACGTAATAGACAGCATCACAGAAGGTTATGCCCCTGCTGTGCTGACAGTTTTTAGATACTATTTAATAGAGACTTTCAGAGAAATACAAACCGATGCAAAAAATAGAACTGTACGCAGGTTTGAAAATGAATATGTGTTTATAGATAGCCCTACAGGACACACCATTAAAGACTTCTACTCTGTTTTTGATAGTATGCGTGTAGGTTATGATTATCAAGACAAGAACGTCGTAGAACGAACATTAGAGAATATTAGGTATGTTATTCTCAAAACTCCGCTTGTCCCAGATGCATCTTGGGATGGAAACGCTTACAACATTTTAGGCAGAAAAATGTATCGTATTACTACCTTAGACACGCTTGTCAATACACCTGCAGGGATATATTCAGGTATGCGTGTTTTAGAGTCTAATAAAGATAACATTGCAGGACTAGACTACTCACAGGCAATATACGTGAAGAATATCGGTAGGATAGCCAAAGAAATAAAAAGAGTAGAATACAGTAACGATCAAATTCCTAAACCCGTGTATATTCGCCATACTATTAGTTTATTACAAGAGCTTCCATGAAAAGTAAAGTTTTAGTCATTTACACAGGTGGAACTATTGGTATGGTAAAGAGTTCAGATAACACCTTAGTTCCATACGACCTGAATACTATTCTTACTCAAATTCCTGAATTGCAGCGATTAGATTGTGAATTAGATTTTTGTATTGCTTGCGCTCCTGCTTTAGATTCATCTAATATTCAACCGCAGCACTGGGTTACATTTGCGCAGATTATTCAAAAAAGATTTCACGAATTTGATGGTTTTGTTATTTTGCATGGTACAGACACTATGGCTTATACAGCGTCAGCGCTCTCTTTTATGCTGGAAGATTTGACTAAGCCCGTCATAATTACAGGTTCTCAACTACCGATGAATATTTTACGTACAGATGCACGCGAAAATTTTATCACCGCTGTAGAATTGGCCTCTGGATACAAGAAAGGAATGCCTAATATCAGTGAGGTCTGTATTTACTTTGGTAACATGCTTTTGAGAGGTAACCGAGCAAGAAAGCTTCATACTGATAAATTTAATGCTTTTGAGTCCCCAAATTATCCTCCGCTAATGGAGGTAGGGGTAACGCTACAATATAAAAATAACTTTTTTTCTTATGAGCCTAAAAATACAGTAAATATTTTCACTGAATTAGATACTTGCGTGGGTTGGGTTAATATATTTCCAGGTATGTCTGCCACTCATTTAGAATATGCTCTAACTAATTGCGAAGTAAAAGGATACATTATTCAGGTTTTTGGAATGGGTAATATGATGAATTTTGAAGAGTATCAGGAAGTACTTAGAAAGGTAGCTAATAACGGAACTATTTTATATGTTTTAACACAATGTATTAGTGGTGGGGTGCGTTTGGGTAAATATGAAACGAGTTTACCTTTACTCATGGCTGGTGCTTTCTCAGGTTCAGATATTACTCCCGAGGCGGCTTTATGTAAGCTGATGTATCTGTTGGGAAAATACGGTGTCAATAAAATTAAGGACTTTTTAGGTCAGAGTATAAAAGGTGAGATGACGGTATAGTTTATATACGATTAGTATATTATTTTTTCTCTGTATTTTTTTTACTGTTTGCTTCAGCAAGCCCTTTTGCTGTTCTACGCCCAAGATACTTTTCACATTGTGCTTCAAAGTAATAGTGTGAAGGTGTATTAGTAGTGGAGATAATCTTTTCGTATGCTTCGCAAACAAATTTCATACCTGTTGGAACGTCTGCTTGAGCATCTTTGATTTTATCGGGATGCGTAAGGTCATAGATTGAACAGCCATTGATATATTGTTGCAAAAGATCTTTTTTATATTGAAACGAAGAGATTTCTATTTCTCTAGCTTCAGGTGTATCGTAATATACTACCACGTCTTCCGTGTCTTGCATCCAAGCAAAAAGTTTTAGTTTTAGGTCTCTACTTTCTGGTAGTAATGGGTTTTGCCTGAGCAGATGTATCATGTAAATAGCTTCTATATTATCTTCTTTATCTTGGGTGTATCCGTAGCTTTGAGCAATCTTTTTTTTCTCCTCAAAGGATACCTGTGCGAAGCAGGAAATTTTACAGGCTATTAGGATAAAAGATATAATGCTTGTATATTTCATATGCGTCTCTTCAAATTAAATCCAAAGTTAAGAAAAAAAAAGACCAAAGTAAAGTTAAATTTTACTTTGGTTCATAAGTTGCTGATAATCAGTTATTAAAATTCTTATACTTGTACAACTTCTTTGACTTCGGGGATCATGCGGGTCAGGAGGCCTTCTATACCTGCTTTCAAGGTTAAGGCGGAGGAGGGACATCCGTGGCAAGAACCCTGCATTTGTAAATGAACTACTCCATCTTTGAAGTCTTTGAATATGACATCTCCGCCATCCATAGCCACGGCTGGGCGGATATGTGTTTCTATCAGTTCTTTTATTTTTCTCACTATGGGGTCTGTTTCTTCTGTTTGAGTATTTTCGGTATGTTCTACGATTGGCTTCCCTGATTGAATGTATTTTAGTATTACTTCTCCAATGTGAGGAATTATAGCGTCCCACTCAAATTCAGGACGTTTGGTGATTGTAACAAAGTTAGCCCCAAAGAATACGCGGGTTACGAAGTTCATTGCAAAAAGTTCTGCGGCTAATCCAGAACGCTTGGCGGCTTCGTTGTCCGTAAATTCTGCAGTCCCTAATGGCATGATTACTTTTGTGAGTACAAACTTCAAAGTATCGGGATTCGGGGTATACTCGGTATATAGTTCCATAGTTATTTAGAATTAGTATAAATAATACAAACTTTTCACAAAAATAGTTCTACTTTTCCAAAGTTGCAAATCCTTTAATTATAGAGATTAGGTTTATTTTTTTGGGCGTGTCCCTTCGCTGCGCTTCGGGTCGGCGTGCTGCGGGCTGCGCTTTCGCTTCGGTGCTACGCACCGTGCTAACGCACGCCCTCCGCATGCCTCACGC
>JANWVE010000195.1 GCA_025057675.1 Bacteroidia bacterium | reverse complement strand
AAAATAAACCTCATTAGCAAAGAATTTTACCACGGCACTATTTTTGCATAACTTGTAAAAATTTACTCTTTTTTACAGAGTCTATTTATTTTATTATGTGTGGTATAGTGGCATATATTGGGAATAAACAGGCATACCCAATTGTAATAAAAGGACTTAAACGCTTAGAATACAGAGGTTATGACTCAGCAGGAGTAGCTATATTAAACGGAAAACTACAAATCTATAAGCAGAAAGGTAAAGTATCCGATTTAGAAGGATATATTGAGAAAAAACTTAACGGTAGACTTGTACACGGCACGATTGGAATGGGTCATACACGCTGGGCTACTCATGGCGAACCTAACGACATAAACGCACATCCTCACACTTCTCAAAGAAAAGATTTTGCAATTATTCACAACGGAATTATTGAAAACTACGATACACTTAAACAGCAACTTATCAAGCTAGGGCATCACTTTGAAAGCGATACCGACACAGAAGTATTAGCCCACTTGATAGAGGAATACATGCAGCAAAATAGCCTTAGCCTTGACGAAGCAGTAAGAATGGCATTAAATAATGTAGTGGGGGCGTACGGCATCGTTGTTATGTCAGAGGATTACCCTGATATGCTCATTGGTGCAAGAAAAGGTAGTCCTTTGGTTCTGGGTATAGGAGATAAGGAATATATGTTAGCTTCCGATGCCACTCCCATTGTGGAAATCACGCGTAGAGTAGTATATCTCAACGATGGTGAAATGGTCATTGCTCGGCGAGATGGTTTTACCCTCAAAACAATTGATAATGTAGTTAAAACACCCTTTGTACAGTATTTAGAATTAGAATTAGAGGAGCTAGAAAAAGGGGGCTATGAGCACTTTATGCTCAAAGAGATTTTTGAACAACCTACTTCTATCAGCAATTGCATACGCGGTAGGGTCAATCATAATAGCGATTATATTCATTTAGGAGGCATCGCACAGTATATTGATCAAATTGCCCAAGCACAGCGAATAATTATTGTAGGATGCGGCACCTCTTGGCATGCAGGATTAGTAGGCGAGTACATTATTGAAGAGCTAACACGGATTCCCGTAGAGGTAGAATACGCATCCGAATTTAGATACCGAAACCCTATTATTAATCCAAACGATGTGGTAATTGCCATTAGTCAAAGCGGAGAAACCGCAGATACTCTAGCTGCTATACAACTTGCTAAAAGTAAAGGGGCGCTTATTTTAGGTATTTGCAATGTAGTAGGGTCAAGTATCCCTCGTATTACTGATGCAGGTATCTATACCCATGCAGGACCAGAAATAGGGGTAGCATCTACAAAAGCGTTTACCGCACAAGTTACTGCTTTGATACAATTAGCCCTTAAAATTGCCCAAAAACGTGGCATAAACCGAGAAAAAGTACTTACTTTACTTAAAGAGTTAATGCAAATTCCACAACACATTCAGGCTATCTTAAAGCAAAACGATAAAATTAAAGAAATTGCATCTATATTCAAGGACGCCAGTAATTTTTTGTATCTCGGACGCGGCTATAACTTTCCCGTGGCTTTGGAAGGTGCATTAAAACTTAAAGAAATTAGCTACATTCATGCAGAGGGTTACCCTGCGGCTGAGATGAAACACGGACCTATCGCATTAATTGATGAAAATATGCCCGTCGTGTTCATCGCTACCAAAGACAGTTCTTATGAAAAAGTAGTTAATAACATCATGGAAGTAAAAGCCAGAAAAGGCAGAGTAATAGCTATCGTTACAGAAAATGACTCGCAAGCCAGTAAATTAGCCGAATTTACTATCCAAATTCCTGAAGTAGACGAACTACTGACCCCTATTCTTTCAGTCATTCCGTTGCAATTGCTTTCTTATCATATAGCTGTTATGCGTGGATGTAATGTAGATCAGCCTCGTAATTTAGCAAAATCTGTAACTGTTGAGTAATTATTAAATCAAAAAGATAAAAAAGAACTTTTGTTTGATTGTACTTTTTTGGACGTGTCCCTCGCTGCGCTCCTGCCCACAAGGACACGCCCAAAAAATAAATTTGCTTCCCCTGCCTGTTCCTAAAAATGTCAAAGCAAACGAAAGATGAGAAAATTTTGGGCTACCACTCTGCTTCTATTTCTTTATGAATTAAAATTGATATTCGTTTTTGAATAATTGCCTCTTTATTTTTTCGCCTATCCGTGAGTTTTTTACGAAGCTCTTCCACAGAACCTTGTAAGCGAAGTATCTCTCTTTCAGTGTTTTTTGTTTTGATCTCAAAAAGTTCATCTAAAATGGTGCGAAGTTCATTTTCTAACTCTTCTTTTTGCTGCTTATCAGGAGTACTATTGTAAGCAATAGCAATCTCTTGAGATTTCTTCTCTAATGCGGCTTCCTGACTAAGTCGCTCAAATGTTTCAGGGTCTTGTTTTTTCAAATCTTGATAGTAACTTGTAAGTATCTGTTCTTTTGTAGGCGTAGAATAAAGTGAAATCTCTGTAATTTTTTTATTGGCATAAAGATATACGTTGTTTAATACACAAAATTTGAACTGATCCGCTCCTGATATGCGTATAGACAGGGAATAGCCTTGTGGTAGTGTTTGCAGAGATAGAGGTAAACTGGTTTTAGGGATTAGCTTACCATCTAACCAAAAAGACTGGTTCTCTATTTTAATGGTATGGATTACAATAGGCGTTTTGAGTTCAGCATCCTGGATCTTAGCAGGTTTTCTTTGAAGAGTGTCTTGCTGTGCTACCGTATAATAAGCATAAAGTAATGGACTAAGGCAGCACAATAAAATTACTTTCTTCATGGTTAACGACTTCATATACAGTGCTATCTATGGGTAGAATACCACCCCTATGTTCTTTAATTACATTCATATCTCGGTATATTTTATCTATTTCTTTATTGTCTAAACTTTCCCACTCCAAAGCTTCATTTCTTATTTTTTTGTTAGTAGCTTGTTTGTACTGACTATACCCTGAAAAGTTGATTATGGCAGAGAATACAATAGCTAATCCTACAATGATAGGCTTAGGGGCGTACTTACGAAGTTTAAGAATTATACTTTGGTGTGGAGAATTCTTTTTAAGGATATCGTTTCTTTGTTTCTCTTCCAGCGTGGTTTGAGAAAAGGCAAGTATGTTCTGAATGATTTGAGTATCAGGTGGGGGTACGGTATGCTCAATATCAGGGAGAATGCCTAAGGTAAGAGTGAGTTCTTTGTAAGATTTTCGGAGTTGGTTATTTGTCATGAGTGCATGCTCAAAAGCGTCTTTCTCTTCTTTGGACATCTCGCCATAGAAGTATCTTAGAATGTCATTTTCTACAAATTTTGAAGTAGTTTTATATTCTTTCATAACTTTAAGTCGTTTAATTGAGGGTTTTAAGTTCTTGCTGAGAAAGCATTTTGCGTAGATTGATTAGAGCATATCGCATTCTACTTAGTACAGTGTTAATGCTGGATTGGGTCATATCGGCTATTTCCTTGAAAGACATATCTGCGTAATGTCTAAGTACCACTACTTCCCTTTGCTCATCGGGTAGGCGTTTGAGTAATTGTGCGATGATATGTTCATCTTCGTGTTTTAACATTTCTGTATCTGCTTCTTGAGTGTCAATAAATTTGTTCTCTTGGATTAGAGGCTCATTTTGACTATCCGTAACTGTGACTCTCTTTTTTATTTTTCTAAAATAATCCACAGAAAGGTTGTAAGCTATGCGAATTAACCAGTGAGAAAATTTACCTTCATCTTGATATTGCTCGTTTTGTATGAGTGTAACTACTTTCATAAATGTATCTTGGAATATATCCTCTGCGATAAACTTATCCTTAACTATCATCATAATCACATTAAAAACGTGTTTCTGATGTCTTTGAAGCAGCACGGCAAAAGCTTGCTGATTACCTTCTTGATAAGCTTTTACTAACGCGCTGTCAGACCATGTTTGCATAACTTACCTCCTTTGTAACGCAAGATTTATCTTTTTTATTGTGTAGAGCAAAAATAGTAATTTTTTTTGAAATGGGTTGTAATTTTGTAATTTAATGAATAATTCATTTAGAGGGTGTTGGTTGTATTGGTTTTGAATATAA
>JANWVE010000194.1 GCA_025057675.1 Bacteroidia bacterium | reverse complement strand
CAAGATAAAAATACATTTTAACCTTGTAAACATTTGAAAATGAGTATCAAACAAAGTAAAACTTATTTAATCAGGGTTAAAGGGGTATATACAGTCCATGTATGCAAGATCTAATCTTGTAAGTACTTGAAAATGAGTAAAAAATAAGGTAAAACGAGAACACTTAAAAATAAGGTAAAAAATTTAATCTTGTAAATGGTTGATAATCAAACCTAAACAAGGTAAAGCGAAGATAGGCATAAAAATCAGGTAAAGCATTCAAAAGCTGCTGCGTGAGGCATGCGGAGGGTGCGTAAGCAGTGCGAAGCACCGAAGCGATAGCGTAGCCCGCAGCACGCCGACCCGAAGCGCAGCGAAGGGACACGCCCAAAAAATTATCAAACTAATCCACCTCCTGTAAGACTAGAAGAATCTCAATATAATACAAAAATTTACCTATTTGAGAATACAAGAAAAGTGTGTAGTTTTGCATACCATACATGCCCAAAGATATTATCATTGCAATAGATGGCTACTCTGCCTGTGGTAAAAGCACCACAGCAAGACTTTTAGCCGAAAAATTAGAATATGTATTCATTGATTCAGGGGCAATGTACAGAGCTACCACATTATACTTCCTACAACATAAAATAAACTTTAACCGCATGGATGAAGTTATTAAAGCATTAGAAAATATCCACATACACTTTGAGTACAACAAAGAAACAAAACGCCCCGATACTTACTTGAATGGAGAGTATGTAGAGGAAGAGATACGTTCTTTAGCCGTATCTGAATGCGTAAGTGAAGTATCTGCCATATCTGCCGTGCGCAGAAGCATGGTAGCACAGCAACAAATGATGGGCAAAAACAAACGGATAGTCATGGATGGCAGAGATATAGGCACACACGTATTTCCTGACGCAGAACTCAAAATATTCATGACCGCAGACCTTGAAGTCCGAGTGCAAAGAAGAGTATTAGAACTCCAACAAAAAGGACATACCTACATAGATCCATCAGAAGTGCGTCAGAACCTACTCCACAGAGATTATATTGACTCCCACCGTACAGATAGTCCCCTGACAAAAGCCGCAGACGCCATAGAACTAGACACTACCTATTATACTATTCCCGAACAAGTTTCTATTGTCTATCAATGGGCAATGGAACGCATTCAAGGAACAACTAACGGAAATCTTTAACTCAAAAAATAATTATGCAAGTACGTAAGGTTTATCTTGATAATGCCGCTTCTACTTTTATCGAACCTGCCGTGTTAGACGCTATGCTACCTTATTTTCAAGAATGGCAGGGTAATCCCTCTTCTACACATTATCACGGTAGAATTGTTAAAAATGCACTAGAAAATGCCCGTAAAACCATAGCAGAACTACTCAATGCTAAACCCAGTGAGATATTTTTCACATCAGGAGGTACAGAAGCAGATAACATGGCTATTTTTGGCTGTGTAGAACAATACAATATACAACACATCATAAGTTCGCCCTTGGAGCATCACGCTGTAACCCACACTATTGAATATCTTGATAAAAAAGGGATTGTACAGGCACATTGGTTAGAAAACGATCCACTTGGTAGATTAAATTTTATGCAATTAGAGAACTTATTACGCCAGCACAAAAATACTCTCGTCGTACTTATGCACGGTAATAATGAAATAGGTAATTTACTTGATTTAGAGTATATATCCGCTTTATGCAAAGAAAACCAAGCTTTTTTATTGAGTGATACTGTTCAAACCGTAGGACATTATCCTATTTCCCATAAACTTGGTCTTTCATTTTTTTGTGGTTCAGCACACAAATTTCACGGACCTAAAGGGATAGGTTTCTTGTATATCAATCAAAATGTAAAGATAGCTTGCCACATACACGGCGGATCTCAAGAACGAAATTTACGTGCAGGTACAGAAAATTTACCTGGTGTTATTGGTATGGCAAAAGCCTTAGAAATTGCTATACAAAACCAAGAAAAAAATCATAAACATCTTAAAGGGTTAAAAAGCTATTTCATTCAAAAGTTAAAAGAATCCATTCCCGAAGTTGAGTTTAATGGTGATATAGAAAACAGCATGGCATCTGTGATTAACGTATGCTTTCCAAGCAGTGAATACGATGACATGTTGTTATTTCAGTTAGATATTCAGGGTATATCTGCATCAGCTGGGTCGGCTTGTACATCAGGGAGTAATGTAGGTTCTCATGTTTTGCGAGCCTTAGGGTTATCTGAAAGTCAAATTAAAAATTCTGTTCGTTTTTCGTTTAGCCGTTTTACCACTTACGAGGAGTTAGATTATACTTTGGATGTACTTCAAAAAATGTTTGTCAAATCTTATCAAAATTGAGTATGCAGTGGATTGTTGCTGCGCTCATCTTGATGATTGGGGTTAGTGCACCTACACGTATTACCCCTACATTCAACTCGGCTTTTTTAGCCCAAAGAATCATGCAGCTTTACTCTGTATATCAAAAAGACTCTATTCAAAAAGCAATAGAAAAACAATTTTTAACTCAGGTCACTGCTATTGATACAAGTATTACGCGCATGCGTTATTGGGCAACAGACACTGTGCTTGACCCTTCGGCAGTTATAGATTACTCAGTTCCTATCATTGAGGGGTTACAGGGTAAAACTATTATGATTATTGGCGAGAGTAATGTTAATGCAGGTTTTACGCAGTATTTTGGTGCTTTTGTAAAACAGTCAGGAGTGAAGTACAAAAGTTATAGTTCGGTGGGTATCAGTATTATTACTTGGTGCAGGACTGCTAAACTAAAACGCATAGTAGCCTATCACAAACCAGATTTAGTTATTTTTATGATAGGTGGAAATGATGTTTATACACCTTATCCTAAGTACATAAAGCCAGATATTGAATGTATGATAAAGCATCTCAACGGGGTTCCTTTTTATTGGATTACACCGCCTAATTTAAGGTGGTATGAACGCGAATTTGGCAAGAAGACGCCGCTCATTCCTGTTATTGAGGAGGTTATAGGTTGTGAGCGTACTTTTCGTGCGGATACCCTGACCTTGCAAATGGCAGGAGATCAAAAACATACGCATTTCAAAGGAGGGAAAAAGTTAGCAGAACTCTTTTTTATGTGGCTTAAGGAGAAGTACGAAAAACAAACCAGCTCAAAAAGTTTAGATACTCTTTTACTTAAAGAGTAAGAGGTAGATTAGGTTTATTTTATATCAAGTCTAAAAAATAATTTTACTTTTTTGGGCGTGTCCCTCGCTGGCGCTCGGGTCGGGGCATTCCGCACTACGCGTGCGCTACGGTGCTACGCTAACACTCCGCACTGCCTAACGGCATGCTCCATGCCCCTCACGCAATAAACATAACTACGCTTAAGAAGTGGTAATTGTGTAGTTTGATAAAATTACATAAATTTAAGTCAATATTCGTAACATAATACTATTATGAAAAAATTTCAAATCTTATTATGGCTAATTGTAGGTCTACTGCATAGTTATAGCCAAAATTGCGGGCAGTACTACGGATTTTTAAATAACGAGTGCGGTAGATATGTAGGTAATATAGGAAACAATCATATCAAAATGGAATTGTGTGAAATGATGGCAGGGCATCAAATGTTTGAAAATCCGAAATTGTTCATAGAGGGGTCTTATTACTATGTCAAGATAGGAAGTAGAATTACGTTACGTTCTACGCACTATGTGAACAATACTCGCAGCTTAGAGCTTGTAGAAACTTATAATGACGAGATTACAGGTTATTTTGTATTTCCTAATTACACCTGTGGGCAAAAATTAGTATCAGGCACTTGGTACAGTCCAGATAAAAAAAGAAAGTATCCCGTTTATTTAACATTGGAAGAGTAACGCAAATTTTGGAATTAGTCTGCGAGAGCAGGTTTGCCAAGCCATTTTACACTAAGTTCAAAAGATAATTTCAGTTTTTGGCGTGCCCCTTGCTGCGCAAGGGTCGGGGCATTCCGCACTACGCTTCGCTTCGGTACTTCGCTAACGCTTCGTACTGCCCTGACGGGCATGCTCCATGCCCCTCACGCAGATGACCTGTGCAATGATTTCTTTACCTTGTTTAAGATTGAAGTACAATCACTTACAAGCT
>JANWVE010000193.1 GCA_025057675.1 Bacteroidia bacterium | reverse complement strand
AGTTTCTATCCCTGTTTTTTGTAAGTGTAAGCTTATTTTTATGCTATGTAAAATGTCAAAATGAGGGAGGTACAGGCTGTTACCTTTGAGGGATATACAATAAAAATTGAGAATTGAAGTCCATGCCCAAATAATTGGGAGTAGAAGTAAAGATTTTATGAGTTTTTTGTACGTTTTAGGTTGATATGAAGTGAGTTCAGTTGAGGAGGAGATTTTGGTTATTACCAAAGCTAGTACTATCAGAGGTAAAGAACCTGCTAATACAGTTTTTGCTTGGGTGTAATACAAAGCAGCTGAAATTGCCCAAACATATTGACCAATACATAAAGCATAAAATAAGAATTTCCACTGCATGGAGAGTTTTATTTTGAGTGTTTGAAGTATGAATATTCCTGTACTTAATAAAAGCATCAGCTGCATAAAGCCTATTCCACTGTACATTAAGGCGGTTTTCCAATACATGCTAATTCAGAGTATGAGCAAAGTTAGCAATCTCAGCAGTGTAAAATCAAAAATTCTATATACTTTGTTGTTCTAAATGGTTGGAATAGGAATGAAATTTTATTTTTGGGCGTGCCCCTTGCTGACGCAAGGGTCGGGGCATTCCGCACTGCGCTTTCGCTTCGGTGCTTCGCTGCGCTTCGCACTGCCTAACGGCATGCTCTATGCCCCTCACGCAATTGACCTGTGCAGTTATGTCTTTACCTTGTTTAAGCTTGAAGTACAACCATTTACAAGCTAAAACTTTGCATAACAGTCAGAGAAACGATGTTTTCAGAGATCCCTTGCGTGAGGCATGCGGAGGGTGGGCATTAGCCCAGTGCGGAGCGAAGCGTAGCACCGAAGCGTTAGCGAAGCCCGCAGCACGCCGACCTTGTGGGCATGAGCACAAGCGAAACGCCCACAAGGACACGCCCAAAAAAGTAAAATTATTTTTTTAGACTTGAATACTTAGCAAAACATCAGGCAAATACACCTACACCGATGTTTTACTTTTGCTGTTTAATGCAGGAACAGATATTTTTTTGCTTAACTTGTAAGTACTCTAAGTTCTCTTCCCACCTCTGTGAAAGCCTGAATAGCTTTGTCTAGATGATGCTGCTCATGTGCGGCAGATATTTGTACGCGTATGCGTGCTTGCCCTTGCGGTACAACAGGATAATAAAACCCGATTACGTAAATACCTTTTTCTAATAGTTTATCTGCAAATACTTGACTTAATTTAGCGTCGTACAGCATAATTGGTACGATTGGATGTGTGCCCGGTTTTATGTCAAACCCTGCGGCAGTCATTTTTTCACGGAAGTATTTTGTATTACGTTCTAGTTTATCCCTCAGTTCTGTGGTTGAGGAGAGTAAATCAAAAACAGCAATACTTGCACCCACTATGGAGGGTGCTAGTGTATTAGAGAATAAATATGGTCTAGACCGCTGGCGAAGAGTTTCAATAATTTCTTTTCTACCACTTGTAAATCCTCCTGATGCACCACCGAGAGCTTTACCTAAAGTGCCTGTAATAATATCTACCCTACCGATTACATTACGATACTCAATTGTACCTCTACCTGTTTTACCCAGAAAGCCTGTGGCATGACATTCATCTACCATAACTAACGCTTTATATTTTTCTGCTAAATCGCAAATTTTATCTAACTGTGCGATAGTACCATCCATAGAGAATACACCGTCGGTTACGATGATTCTATGTCTTTTATGTTGTGTTTTTATGAGTATCTCTTCTAATTCCTGCATATTATCATGAGCATATCTATGGCGCTCAGCTTTGCATAGTCTTATTCCATCAATGATAGATGCGTGGTTAAGAGCGTCAGAGATAATAGCGTCCTGTTCATTAAATAAAGGTTCAAATACTCCCCCATTAGCATCAAAGGCGGCAGCATATAAAATAGTGTCTTCGGTGCCTAAGAATTCTGCAATTTTTCTTTCCAAGATTTTATGGATATCCTGAGTACCACAGATGAAACGAACACTACTCATACCGAAGCCGTGTGTGTCAATTGCTTTTTTGGCTGCTTCTATAACTAATGGATGAGAGGATAGTCCCAGATAGTTATTCGCACAGAAGTTTATTACTTTTGCGCCTGTATCTAGAGTAATTTCTGCTCCTTGTGATGAGGTAATAATACGCTCTTTTTTGTACAAGCCCGCATTTTTTATGCTTTCAAGCTCTTTTTCTAAAACAGGTTTTAATGTTTGATACATAATAGATTTGTCAATTAAAGCAAAGATAAAGAAAAAATTTTTTCAAGTAAGTTTTTGACCTCTTTTTGAATAAGAATAATATTCCTTTACTTGCTGGCGTGTCCCTCGCTGCGCTCGGGTCGGCGTGCTACGGGCTACGCTATCGCTTCGGTGCTGCGCTAACGCTTCGCACTGCTGACGCACCCTCCGCATGCCTCACGCAGAGAACACTGCAAGGAAATGAGTTCGCCTATTCAGAGTTTAACCTTGCAAATAACTGAAAATAAGCATCAAACAAGGTAAAGCAAAGCGATGCTTAAAAACAAAGTAAAGCCTCAAAATCCAGGGTTAAACTGCGTGAGGGGCATGGAGCATGCCGTAAGGCAGTGCGAAACGCAGTGCAGCACCGCAGCGCATGCGAAGTGCGGAATGCACCGACCCGAAGCGTTAGCGAGGGGCACGCCCAAAAAACAAAATAGGCTGTTAAACTCAACTAATTATCATACAACCTGATTACTTGTTTATTATAGTCAATTTCTACTCTACCAAAACGAGATAAAGCCGTCTGACCTAAAAGTAAATCCGCATTTATGTTTGGAATTACAACGGCTTCTACATTTTGTAGAACTCTCTCCCCTAACTGCACCTTTTTTAAGTTCAGTTTTCTTACTCTTGAGACATTTCCTGTTGCGTCTACTACCTCTGTGTATCCTAAAAGGTCATCTTTACTAATTGTATTATTTTTGATTAAGACGGCGAGCTCTAATTGAGAAATAGCTATCACGCTTGCACCTGTGTCAAAAATGAAGTTCAATCCTATATCATTTACCTTGACAGGTACTAAATATCCCCCTTTTTCTTTTTTCATAGGGATCTCCGTGTAACCTTTTATTTCGAAATAATCGGGGGTAGGGTTATTTTTAGCCCACTCAATTATACATCCTTCTTTGTCTTGCAAATAGGCTACAAAGGCAATGCTGTCTATTTTACCTTTGCCTGAGCACCAGTTTTCGTGGCTATAATACCGATTTTTCTTAAATGAATTTCTAAAATCTTCAAATTCATTGCGGGTAATACGTTTATCTTCACAGATAGTGATTAGGTTCTTCTCCCAAAGGTTGCTTTTGCCACCACAAGATGCACACAAAGTAAGGATAAATAGTGAAAAATAGTTCGGTTTTATATTCATAGCTTTTATGACTAAAATAAGCGTATCACTTTTGTATCATAATCAATTTCTACTTTGCCAAAGCGGCTTAATGCACTTTGTCCCAGTAACAAAGGAGCGCGAGAGTTAGGCACTACTAATGCTTCTACGTCATTTAGTACTTTGTTTCCTAATTCTACTCTACGAAGGACAATTTTAGTAGCCTCTGATGTATTCCCTGATGCATCTTTGTAAATAGCTTTGCCCTTGATGTCGCTTTCTTTTATCTTATTTTTTTTGACTAATAATTTGTACTCTAATTCAGAAATGGCAATTTCTGACGCACCTGTATCGAACACAAAATCTAGCTCTAATCCATTGATACGAATAGGTACTTCAAATACCCCGCTTTTAGTTTTGAACATTGGTATTTCTGCATATTCTCGGTTGTATTCATCATACTTGATGACAAATTTTCGGCGTTCTCTTTTTTCATCCTCGCTTTCTTCTGGTTCATCTTCATCATCTTTTTCGATAACTACTTTATTTAGTTCGTCTTCTTTTATCTTTTTTTTCTTTTGGGTATCTTCTTGATGTTCTTCGGCTATCATTCGTTTGCCTGATTTACTGCATCCAGAGGCTCTATTTAATACCCATACAGTGATAAGGACAGCGAAAATGCTGGTAAGCCGCATCAATTTGATAAGTCTCATAAAGTAAGAAAATTTAATTACAAATTTAAGATTTTTTGAGCAATTAAGTATGTTTTATGGTATTTAATTTTTTGGGCGTGTCCTTGTGGGCGTTTCGCTTTGCTCATGCCCACAAGGTCGGCGTGCTACGGGCTAACGGTGCT
>JANWVE010000192.1 GCA_025057675.1 Bacteroidia bacterium | reverse complement strand
AAGCACCGAAGCGTCAGCGTAGCCCGCAGCACGCCGACCCGAAGCGCAGCGAAGGGACACGCCCAAAAAAGTAAAATAAACCATTAAACTGATAAACGGAATAGAATATAAAAAATATCTTACTTTTGTACTATGGACAAACTAAAAAGAAACTTATCTCTACTCAAAAAAGCTATCTGGATAAGTTTCGCAGCGCTTTGGTTGATCTTTATAGGACTATTTATTATTGGTAGAAGTTTGCTGCCTTCGTTCAGGGCATTAGATGACAAAAAACCAATGGAAGCCTCCGTTGTGTATAGCGAGGACGGAATTGTATTAGGTAAATATTTTGACCAAAACCGCGTACCCGTTACTTACGAAGAAATTTCTCCTTACGTAATTACCGCACTTTTAGCTACGGAAGATGTTACATTTTATGGACATTCAGGGATTAGCTTGAGGGGCTTGCTACGAGCTTTTTTTAATAACCTAAGAGGAGGTAGCAAACAAGGTGCAAGCACTCTTACTATGCAATTAGCCCGCAATTTATACGATGAGGAAGTAGGACAAGAACGAAGTATCAAACGAAAAATAAAAGAAATTGTCTGCGCCTTGTACATAGAACGGAACTTCACCAAAAAAGAAATTATTACCTTATACCTCAACACAGTACCTTGGGGAGGAACTACTTACGGAATTCATTCTGCATCTAAAATGTATTTTAGCAAGCACCCTAAATACTTGCAATTAGATGAAGCAGCCCTTTTAGTAGGTATTCTTAAAGGAGCATCTTATTACAATCCTTTCAGATATGGAAAGAGAGCCTTAGAACGCAGAAACGTAGTTATACAGCAATTATTAAAATACAATCTTATTGACCGCAGTCAGGCAGAAAATATCAAAAAAAAACCTACTTATTTAAGATTTTCTGTTGAGGACCATAACGAAGGTTTAGCCGCCTATTTTAGAGAGCATTTGCGAGATAAAGTACTTAAAAAGTGGGCAAGAGAAAGTGGATATAATTTATATCACGATGGTTTGAAGATTTATACTACTATAAACAGCAAAATGCAGCAATACGCAGAAGAAGCCATTTATGAACATGTATCATACATGCAAAAACAATTTGACCAATATATGCCCGAAAATAGTCCTAATGAGCCCTGGAATAGAAAACTCCGCCCAGAATGGAACGTAGATACTATGCCTATTTATGAAGGTTTTATCCACTCCGAGAGATATAGGACAATGAAAGCCGCAGGAGCAACCGAAAGTGAAATTCGCAAGGCATTCTCACAAAAGTTAGACTCTATTGAAGTTTTCACTTGGGTCAAAGATAAACAAGGTAAAATAGTACCAGGAACAAAATACCTCTACAACAAAACCCCTTGGGACTCAGTCAAGTATACAGCGAAGATACTTCGTTCTGCATTAGTAGCTATTGAACCTAACACACGCTATGTACGCGCATGGGTAGGCGGAATCGGACACCATTATTTTAAGTACGACCAAGTTGCTAACGGAAAACGGCAAGTAGGTTCAGCTTTCAAGCCCTTTGTTTATGCAGCCGCTATTATAAACGGCGTTGACCCCTGCGAGCAATTTCTTGACGCGCCCTACCAAGCATTTGATAAACAGAGAATTAACAACAAAGATACAATGGTTATGATTTGGGCACCAAAAAATGCAGATGGTAAATTTAGAGGTATGACCCCATTCTGGGTAGGACTTAAAAATTCTATTAACACAGTTACTGCACGCATTATGTACGAACGATTAGGAGGTATAAATTCTCCTAATAATGTTGCAACCTTAGCAGAAAATATGGGTATTACGAGTAAGTTAGAGCGAGTACTTTCATTAGCATTAGGTACTACAGACCTTACAATTCTTGAATTAACAAACGCGTATGCTACTTTTGCTAACAGAGGAATTCGGTTAGAACCTATTTTAATCACTAAAATTACAGATAGGTACGGTAATGAAATTCCTAATCCATTTACGCAGCAAGACCCTAAGAATAGAATTGAAGCTATTAGTCCAAGCGTAGCTTACAAAATGTGTCGGTTATTACAAAAAGTAGTAGTAGCAGGAACGGCCAGTGGTGCATATTACAAGTATCAACTTAAAGGTGATATAGGAGGTAAAACAGGTACTACACAAAAAAATTCAGATGCATGGTTTATAGGTTTTAGTCCCAAATTAGCTATTGGCGTTTGGTTTGGTTGTGAAAGTAGAGGAGTACATTTCAACGATGGTAGAGGGCAAGGGGGACAAGCCGCAGCACCTACCTTCGCTATCTTTTATAAGAAGTGTTCAGAAGACCCCGCCCTTAGAGATAAAATAATTGGAAGTTTCTCTCAACTTAAACCCGCTAATGACCCAGAATTTACCCTAGACTGCAATGAAAATTCGCCTACGAATTATATTGAAGAGTTTAATCTTGATGATATTGTAAATTAGTTCATATTTTGTAAAAATAATTGTATATTTGTGCCGTATGGGTTTGGGAAAAAAAATTATAGACTTTATTGCACCCCCTATTAAACAAAAGGTTCTTAAGCAAAACACACAGCAAAGTAATCCAGAGAATGAACCGCCCAAAAAAAAACCTAAAATAGGAGAGCGACAAATGGAAGATGCAGAGTATGAAGTATTAGAGAGCAATCTTAATACACCTAACGCGCAAAATGAAAACAAGTCCCCATGGGTAGAAGAAGAGAAAGCAGATAACTCTGACACGACACTTTCCCAAACCGAGCAGAACAGCACTTCCCTAGACGAACAGATTACCTTACCTTACCAAGCATTTGAAGAAATAACCCAAGAGATTGAACAAGACAAAATCCACACGGACGTCCACTTTATAGACTCCGAGATTGAGACTATCACTTCTCAATACACCATAGCAGAAACAAGTCTTCCCATAGAACCCGAAACTACTAACACATACCATATTGCAGGGGATAATCTCTCACAGATACCCTTAACGGACACAGACACCTACCCCTTTGAAAATCCTATTTATCATACTTCTCAACTTTTTGAAAATTCTCATCTTACTTATTTTGAACAGGATAACAGCATGAACGAAAATTTGCTTAGCTCTGTTACAACAGATAGCGCTAAAAAATCAACACAAAACCAAGTACAAGACCCTGAAAACCAAAGCTTTGTACAAACAAAAGACACTAATCCCGAAGAATCTACATCTACGGATAGTAAAAAATCTATAACTTTGTTTAGTCATACAAATATGCAGACAGAAACATCCAGCCCTATTGATTATCAACCTACGGATATACAAAAAATTACAGAGGAAGTTACGCTGCAAGCCCCAGCAATGAACGCCTTACTAAAAAACGCAGTGAGGACAATCATGCAGCGCAGAGGTATCCATGAAATTACCCCTGAAACACTCCCTCTCATCAAAGACGACCTAAGCTTAGTCTTAGAAGCATCAGGCAGCAATTTAAGTACTATGGTAGGTGATGTCTTGCATATTAAAAAAGTTGTTAACGATAAAGTCAATCAACGTAGAGATAAAATAAACGAATACAAAAATGAACTTACTCAAAAAATAAGTCAGCTACTGGCACAGGTACGATACTTAGAGGGAGAAGTAGGTAAGTTGGATAACATTATTTATACAGACTTAGAAGAGCTGGCTAAACTCAATAAAACATTGGATACATACCAAATGTTATTGACAAGCATATCTGAGCAAAAGTTCAATTTTGAATAAACACAATCCTAATGAACCAAGAAACAGAGTATGAAGAAATTATTGTAGGGCGCGACTATAGCCGTATAGGCTATTTTCTACTCACTGCGGGTATTATCAGCGGAGGCATCTATTTATACAAAAATTTCAAACCTATCCGAACGGAAAGAAAGATAATTACAGAAACTGTAAAAATAAAAAAAGAAATAATTACTACAAAGTCTCTTAATCTAGACTCGCTTGAAAAAGAAACACGCTATTCCAAAGAAATTATACTTTATTTTGGATACAATCAATATACCCTTGACCCAAACGAGAAACAAAAGCTGCAAGATTTACCCTCTGTTATTCGTCATATTAAATTAAGTGGGCATGCTGACAGCGATGGTAGCGAAGAATATAACATGAAACTCTCAATGAAGCGAATAGAAAGTGCTTTTGAGGTCATTATAAGGAAGTACCCTAACATTGCGAGTATTGAGCTTTCCCCCATGGGCGAAAAAAATATCATTATTGAAAATGGGCAGGAGAACAAAACAAAGTCTCGTAGAGTGGAGATAACAATTCGCTAAAGTACAAGAAGGAATTCATAGTAATTTTTGTTATTTATTGATTTTACTTTTTTGGGCGTGTCCCTCGCTGCGCTCGGGTCGGCGTGCTACGGGCTAACGGTGCTGCGCCCCACCCGCCCACCCC
>JANWVE010000191.1:2642-4499 GCA_025057675.1 Bacteroidia bacterium | reverse complement strand
GCTTCGCACCGTGCTGACGCACGCCCTTCGCATACCTCACGCAAGGGATCTCTGAAATCATCGTTTTTCTGTTTCTTATACAAGGTTTTAGCTTGTAAGTGTTTGTATTTCAAGCTAAAACAAGGTAAAGATATAACAAACGCAAAATCTAATCTGCTCTTTACGGTGAGGTTTGCTCACCTCAAAAGTACTGTTCCTTTACCTGATGAAGTATATATGGATATTTTTGTGTTATTTTTGCGCAGCAGTAATATGCTAGCGGTGTTTTCACAAAACGGTTATGAAAGTGATAAGAAATAAAAAATATCCCTACCTTTATTTTACAGATATAAATATGAACCGTTATGAGCACTGGATGATTGCAGAGCAGTACTCTGATCTTCTAAGGCTATTTCACCTCCCTATGAAGGGAACAATACTTACTAAAATTGTATAATTATGAGATCAACTTTCAACATAAAAATCGTAATTATAGTGTTGTGGTTGCTGCTCTCTTTTATCTTTTTTTGGATGTGGCACAATAGAACCAATCAAATTTTTACTTATCATGGGGAAATATACGCTGACAAAGCAGGCTATTACATATATTTACCATTTTTCTTAAATTACAGAGCAGACATAAACGCACTACCTTCAGATATTGAAAAAAAAACAGGATTAGGTTTTAAGATTGATGAAGGTAAAATAATAACGAAATATACCGCAGGGGTAGCTATACTTCAAATCCCTTTCTACTTACTTTCAGAATTTCTTTTTCTTGTCAGACCTACTGGATATGCAGGTTTTTCATTATATCATCACAAAGCCATTGCCTTTTCAGGGTTATTTTATTCATGGATAGGCTTTTGGTTTCTGTTCCGTTTTATGAGATACTATTTTGAAGATAAAATCAGTTTTATGATTATATTAAGCGTAATGTTGGCTACCAATACCCTGTATTACTGTACCAAAGAAAGTAATTTCTCTCACATATACAGTTTTTTTCTCATCAGTGTGTATCTGTTTCTACTTAAAAAAACGGATTTTATAAGATACACAAACACAAAAATATTTTTTATATTTTTAACTACAACCTTCTTAATTGTTTTAATACGACCTACCAATACTGTATTGGTTTTCACAGTATTTTTATTTTTAGACTCTAACAGTTTAACAAACACTCTGAACCGTATATACAATTTTTTTATGGCTTTAGCCCGTTATTGGTGGGTTTCACTTGCGGCTTTTTCAATAGTCATTTTACCTCAGCTTTTGTATTGGAAATATGCTTATGGTCATTTTATTACTTATTCATATAAAAATGAAGGTTTTAATTGGTTCAACCCACATATTTTAGAGTTTTTGATAGCTCCTAACAATGGGATATTTGCTTTTTCGCCAATACTTGTATTTATTCTTTTGGGTATTGCGATCTGTCTGCGTAGGAATTACAATCACGGTTATTTGTTGTCTGTATTTTTTTTGATAATGGTTTATCTGTATTCCTCTTGGTGGTGTTACTCTTTTGGCTGCAGTTATGGCTCCAGAAATATGGTAGATTTATATCCCTTGTTAAGTTTAGGGCTGGGACATTTTTATAAGTCAGTAATCAATCAGAAAAAAGTATTTCTTATAACTTTATTTTTCTTGATATTATTCTCTTTAATAAATATAAAAATGATTTTTAATTTTGACATGTGTATGTATGTCAAGAATGATTGGGATTGGGAGGCTTGGATAAAACTGTTGCTGTAAAGAAACTAACTTATACGAAAAGTCATATTCGAAGATTAAGTTTTAATTTTTTGGGCGTGTCCTTGTGGGCGTTTCGCTTGCGCTCATGCCCACAAGGTCGGCGTGCTGCGGGCTACGTGCGGA
>JANWVE010000191.1:0-2632 GCA_025057675.1 Bacteroidia bacterium | reverse complement strand
GCTCGGGTCGGGCTACTGCGCACTACGCTAACGCTCGGTGCTACGCTGCGCTTCGCACTGCCTGACGGCATGCTCCGTATCCCTCACGCAAGCAGCCTTTGGATGTTTTACCTTATTTGTACATATACGCTTGTTTTACCTTACTTAATACTGATTATCAAACACTTACAATAGAGTTTATGAACAGAAATTTCTTAAAGAGAGTACACAAATTTAATTTATACTGATTTTCAATGTGTTAGATGTAAAAGTACAAAATCAGGGTATTTTTTGTAAAATGTTGATTATCAGGATGCTCATTTAACAAAAAATCTCCTTAAACCTTGTGTTCATAAAGTCTAATGTTAAAATTTTTTACCTTATTTCAAGTAGGGTTATTTTACCTTGTTTTACATTCATTTTCAAGCATATACAAGATTAAACCTTGAATACATGGACTTTTTGCAACCCTTTAACCCTGATTCCCAAAATTTTACTTTATTTTCAATTGATTTTCAATAATTTACAACGTAAAAATATATTTTGACCTTGTTTAGTATTCATTTTCAGGTACTTACAGGGTAAAACTTTGAATAAATAGCGCTTGCAGACCTGCTAAGGTTCTTGCGTGAGGCATGCGGAGGGTGGGCGTTAGCCCAGTGCGGAGCGAAGCGAAGCACCGAAGCGTGAGCGTAGCCCGAAGCACGCCGACCTTGCCCACACCAGCGCAAGCGAAGTGTGGGCAAGGGCACGCCCAAAAAAATTAAAACTTAACCTTTACAATCAAGAAACAATATGGATTGAGTTAATCTGAAAATTACCAAAGTCTGGAATTCATTTTTGCAAGTAATAGGGCAAAAAGTTCAGTTTCTATGATTTTACTTGAAACTTAGCCAACCAAATATGATTACCACTATCTCCTGTACCTGTTCCTGCTACCCAAATATATTTTTTGTCAACTTGTACATAGCAAGCTTTTTCACTTGCCATGTTTGGATATTCCTTTTCCCAAAGTTTTTTGCCCTCGTCATCTACTAACAAAAGCCAATAGTACATGCTGCTCTGCATTTTAACTTGGCTTCCTCCTGCAATGAAGATATTTTCACCAATTTGAGCTATGCTGTAAAGGTATTCTGCGTTCATTGCACCGTAAGCCCTTTCGTAATTCTTTTGCCCTTTTTCATCAAAGCAAACTAGCCAATAATCTGCATCACCTAAACTTACTGTGGCTTTGCTTCCACCTGCACCTGAATAAGAAAATCCCCCTACTATGTATCCCCCTTCTTTTAGCTCAATACCATCATTTAGGGCATCGCCCACTGTACCTCCAAAAGAAACGTCCCATATCTTTTCACCATTAGGTGTAATTTTGACAATCCAAAAATCCATATCGCCATAGTTAGGAGACTTTTTTAATTCATTTTCATCAGAACCTGAATCCCCTATAAGTAAATAATTTCCATCTTTACAAGGTACAATTGAGTCAAAAATATCCCCTGTCAATCCGCCATAACGCTTATCCCACACTATCTCCCCTTCCTTATTTACCTTGACTACCCAATAATCAAAATCACCATACGTTTCTTGGGATACTGAACCACTTTTATCAGATTGCGTCCTTCCCCCTAAAAGATAACCATCAGGCAAAACTTCTATATCTCTTAGTTCGTCTATACCACTTCCTCCGTAAATTTTTTCCCAAAGTATTTTACCGTGCTCATCTATTTTAATTAGCCAAAAGTCTTTTTCTCCAAAACCTTCGTGTTTTTTATCTCCGCCCGCCTTTTTGTCAGCTGCTCCACCTATCAAAAAGCCATTCTCTACACGGATAATAATATGGGCCACATCATCACCAGGACTGCCGTATATCTGCTCCCATTGTTTTTTGCCCTGCGCATCTACCTTGATGACAGAAATATTACTTCCTTCCTTTCCTGCTTCGTTAGTTTTAGATTTACAAGTGGTAACAATAGCTGCTCCACCGTCAGGCGTAAGTACTATTCCTCTTGTAGTTTCTTTACGTTCTGGTACTATCAGGCGTTTTTCCCACTGCAAACTTATATTTTGTGCGTGTGCAAAAAAGCAAGCTAAATAGCCCAGCAATAAAATTTTGTGCATGGAAACAAAGTTATATGAAATGTCAGAAAAATAAAAATATATTTTTACAAGCATAAAAGAAAGTTAGTACTTTTGTAGAAAAAGTATTTAGCAAAACTGTGAAAAACAATTTTTGGTCTATGCTTGTAAAAAAGTAAATTGGCTACAGTCTATTGGCTAATACGCAGACTAATTTGTACTTTTTATGTTTACCATTCTGTCCATCGCTGGTTTCTACCCAAACAATGTAAATCCCCATACGACATTTTTCACCATTCTCATCTGTACCATCCCAAACAAAAAAGCTAGGTTCTGTGCCTACTAACTCATTTTCTTTAAGTCTGCGTACTAAACGTCCTTGCGCGTCAAAAATGTATATGCGCAGCGTAGTAGGCTGATTAAAATTGTAGTGTATGGCTAAGAGGTCATCTCTTCCATCGTTATCAGGTGAAAATACTTTCGGAGATAAAGAAATACCTTCATTTTCATTGACTAATACTCGCTGACTATTTTCATAACCTGGAGTGCCAAAACCTGCCGTAGATGCCGCACTGTG
>JANWVE010000190.1 GCA_025057675.1 Bacteroidia bacterium | reverse complement strand
TTGTAAGTCTTTGAAAATGAAGATTAAACAAGGTAAAGCAAAGGTATGTATGAAGAGTGAGGTAAAACGTCAAAATGTTAATTGCGTGAGGCATGCGAAGGGTGCGTAAGTAGTACGTAGCGCAGCGAAGTACCGAAGCGATAGCGCAGCCCGTAGCACGCCGACCTTGCCCACACGAGCGCAGCGAGACGTGGGCAAGGGCACGCCCAAAAAATACTTATTAAGTAATTCATACCTATTTTTTGTAAAAAGAAAATAGACTAAATAAAATGGATAATTTGCAAACAACATAAAATAAAAAATGAGTAAAGTAAATTGTGGATATATTTAAAGCATAAGGTTTAATAATTAGTGAGTAGTGGGTAATTTAGAGAGTCTATTTTTTCTGGGCATGTCCCTATCACACGAGCGTAGTGAAAAGTAAAAACAGACATAAGGTGTAAAAATTCAAGTACATTTGATACTCAATAAATGTTTTTTGTTATTTTTGTACTGCATGAAAACAAGAGCAATTTTACTTTGTCTCATTTCTCTCTCCTTGATAGAAATCTTTGCTCAAAAAAGTACAATTAAAGTAGTGGGGTCTGAAATTATGCGCCCCTTTATGCAGAAATTAGCAGACGCCTACATGAAAAAAAATCCAAAAGTAAAAATCATAATCGATGGAGGTCATACGAACGTAGGTATTTTACAACTCTCTTCGGGTACCGAAATTGATTTGGTAATGTCCTCGCGCGCGTTGAGAGAATATGAACTGATACAACTTAACTTACGCAACGGCTTCCCTCCGTATCAAATTCCTATAGCTATGTCTTGCTTAGCAATTTTTGTACATCCTAACAACCCCGTCAAAGCACTTTCCTTTGAAGATTTGATTAGAATTTATGCAGATGAAGCTCCTAACTGGAAAGAATTCGGCGGACTGGATACGCCTATAAAACCCTATTCTCTATCTTCTTACAGAGGTACATTCTTGTATTTCAAAAAAACAATTTTAGATGGTAGACGATTAGGAAACAACGTTATAGAAGTAGATAGTACAGACTTAATGATGCCTGATATCATTAAAAATCCATCTGCCGTTGGATATGGTTCTCCTGACTATGCCAAAAATAAACCCGTTAAAATTTGTCCTATAAAAGTCCATAAAGACTCAGCCGCTTATCTACCTACGTACGAGAACGCCGTCAATGGTAACTATCCTGTTACACGTAACCTATTTCTAATATGCCGAGAGCAACCCACAGGTATACTACGTGATTTTATGCAATGGGTGCTTACCCCCGAAGCACAGCGCATGCTGCTGGAATTTGGAGTATTTCCCATACGGCCAGTAGACTAATCCAAAAATGCTTTTACTTGCAAACATAAAGGACTATTTCTATTTTTGTATTTAAGACTATAAATCTATGAAGTTCATTGTATCATCACAATTGTTGTACAAACATATTAATTATGTTAGCCGTGTAGTTCCCAACCGTCCTGTCTTACCAATATTAGAGTGCTTTCTTTTCGAACTCAACGAGGGAAATCTGACTATTACTGCCACAGATTTAGAAGTAACTATAACTACCTCTTTGCCTGTAGAGTCTAAGGATAAAGGTAGGATTGCGGTAAAGGCAAAAATACTCACAGAAACCTTATCTAAACTACCCGAGCAGCCCATTACCATTAAGTTTGACGAACAAACACGTGCTATAGAAATCAATTCTGATAGTGGAAAATATAAACAAGTAGGTGAAAACCCTGAAGACTATCCACAGCCGCACAGTATTGAGAACGGCATACAAGTACAAATTCCTGCGGTACTATTACTAAAAGGTATTCAAAGTACTATATTCGCCGTTAGTAAAGATGACATGCGCCCTGCTATGATGGGGGTTTTATTTCATTTCACCTCACAAGGAATCAATTTTGTGGCTACGGATGCTCATTGTTTAGCCCGTCATAACTTCTCCGACATCACTACTAATGAGGAGTACAAAATTATCATTCCTGAAAAAGCACTCTCTATTTTACAAAAAGTATTACAATCTTCTGAAAACAGCATTGTAAGCATGGAATTTAATCAAGGGAGTGCAGCTTTTTATACTGACGGTACGCGTATGAACTGTCGTTTAATTGAAGAGCGTTTTCCAGACTATCAAAACGTAATTCCTGTAGATACTCCCAACCAACTTATTGTCAATACAGACTCTTTCATTAAAGCACTTAAACTAGTTTCTATATACTCTAACGCGCATACTCATCAAATACGGTTAAAAATACAAGGGAATATGCTCACACTAAGTGCAGAGGATTTAGAGTTTGCAAATGAGGCCTCTGAATACATTCCCTGTGGGCATGAGGGCGAGGATATGGAAATCGGTTTTAATGCTAATATGCTGCTCAATGTTGTTTCTAACATACCCTCCAAAGAAACCACATTTATGATGTCTTCGCCTAATAGAGCATGTTTAGTAGTACCTACTGAAAACAACCCTACTGAAAATTTACTCATGTTAATTATGCCTGTGATGCTCTCCTCACCCGCAAACTAATCTTATATCAAATTTGGCAGGTCGTTTTATTTTTTTGGGCGTGTCCCTTCGCTGCGCTTGGGTCGGGCTACTGCGCACTACGCTTTCGCTTCGGTGCTACGCTACGCTTCGCACTGCCTAACGGCATGCTTCGTATCCCTCACGCAGCAGTCTTTTGGTGTTTTACCTTGTTTTTATATCCGCGTTTGTTTTGCCCTGTTTGATATTCATTATCAAGTGCTTACAAGATTAACATTTTTTACTTTATTTTGAATAGTTTGTTTTATCTTGCTTTGTATTCGTTTTCGAGTATGTGCGAGGGTGTCCAAAAAGGGTAAAAAATTGGATTTTTACCAAAAAATTAGTATTGATGTTCGCCGAGTTATAAAATTTAGTTTTATTAAGAATTGGGCTTTTTGGATATTCTCAGTGTACAATGTTCTTTGCGTGAGGCATGCGGAGGGTGCGTCAGCAGTGCGTAGCGCAGCGAAGCACCGAAGCGATAGCGCAGCCCGCAGCACGCCGACCCAAGCGCAGCGAAGGGACACGCCCAAAAATAAACTCAACTTATCCAGCAATCTATTAGATTTGACATAAAGTTTGACAGCAACCTATCCTGAAACCTTTATGAACCTATCCGAACGTGATAAAAAAGTAATATGGCATCCTTATACCTCGGCTTATAGCCCTACTCCTATTCCGATTGTAAAAGCAGAAGGCGCCTATTTATACACGGAAGAGGGCAAAAAAATTATTGATTTTAATAGTTCTTGGTGGGTAACTGCACATGGACATTCACACCCGTATATTGCACAGGCGATTAGTCAGCAAGCAAGCACCTTAGAACAGGTGATATTTGCAGGTTTTACTCATGAACCTGCTATTCGCTTAGCTGAACGCATTTTAAGTTACTTTCCTACATTAAGCAAGGTTTTCTTTTCAGATAATGGTTCCACAGCAGTAGAAATTGCGTTAAAAATGTGCTTTCAAGCTTGGTATAATCAAGATAAACCGCGGAGTAAAGTAATTGCTTTTGAAGGCAGTTATCATGGGGACACGTTTGGTAGTATGTCGGTAAGTGAAAGAGATATTTTTACTGCGGCTTTTCATACTCTTTTGTTTGATGTAAAATATCTACCTTATCCCACAAAGAATAACTTCAAACAAGTTTTTGAAGAGTTGGAATACCTTTGTAAAACTGACGAATATGCCTCTTGTATTATAGAACCCATAGTACAGGGAGTAGCAGGAATGCGTATCACACACCCTGATTTTATAGCTGAAATATGGAAGATTTGCAAAAAATACAATGTTTTTACTATTGCTGATGAAGTTATGACAGGTTTTGCTCGGACAGGTACTTTATTTGCTTGCCAACAAATTGAAATACAACCTGATATAGTTTGTTTGTCTAAATGTCTTACGGGAGGGTTTTTGCCATTAGGATTGACTTTATGTGCAGATGATATTTTTGAACACTTTTTAACCCAAGATAAAACTAAAACTTTTTTTCATGGGCATAGCTTTACTGCTAATCCTATTGCTTGTGCTGCGGCTAATGCTAACCTAGACTTATTTGAGCAAAAAGAAACGCGGGATAAACTTAACACTCTTTATACAAATTTAGCAGCAATCAAAGAAGAACTGAATAAATGTACATTTTTATACAATGTAAGGCATATTGGGGGCATATTAGCTTTTGAACTAGGTTCGTCAGAAAGGCATTATCTTAATGCGATTAGTACTAAAATTAGAAGTTTTTATTTAGAAAGAAGTCTTCTTGTTCGCCCTTTGGGAAATACTGTATATATTATTCCTCCTTATTGCATTACAGAGCAGGATTTATTAGAGTTTGAGCAAGTCACTCAGTGTTTGCATTTTTTACCAGCGTGAGTATAGTTTTTGGGAAGTGTGTTTATTTTATTGTTTTTTTGGGCGTGTCCTTGCTTGCGTTTCGCTGCGCTCATGCAAGCAAGGTCGGCGTGCTACGGGCTGACGGTGCT
>JANWVE010000018.1:23947-26048 GCA_025057675.1 Bacteroidia bacterium | reverse complement strand
CCCCCCCGCAGCACCGTTAGCCCGTAGCACGCCGACCTTGTGGGCATGAGCGCAGCGAAACGCCCACAAGGACACGCTCAAAAAAATATCACTATAAATCCGATTAGATAGAAACAGCCATACTCGTAGTTATTGAATAATTTGTATGTATTGGCTTTTGCTGATAAAAAAATACAGGGTCTTTACTTTGAAAACCTCTTACTTCTATACGAAAAAGAGTATTTTTGCTAATAGAATAGTCAAAATTCAAAGAATAACCCAAAGTTTGAAAACCATTCAAAGTTTGTGTGTTGATTATTACCTGCTTGGGATCTGAGTAATACTCTAACCTCAAAGTAGTAAAGCTGCGTACTGAGGTCATATACCTCATTATACAAGCCCACGAGTACCATTGATAGTATTCGTTACTCCGCTGGTACCGCTGTTGTAATCCTATATCAAACCCTACAATAAGCCCCACTTTCTGACTTAACTGTATTTGTGTATAAAAATTATGAAAACATCGCATTTTTTTGAGTGAGTCAGGTTCTATGTTTCCTATAAAAGAGCTACTGTTGATAGAAAAATCTGCTTTGGGAGAGTATGTTACTTGGTGTCCAAATGCAGGAAAACTGTTACCTGGTATCCTTTGAATTCGTTGCCATCCATTGAGGTACAAAATACGCATAATCCATTTTTGATTATTCGTACAGTATGATAGCCTCACTCCACTTTCATAATAAGGAGTGTTATCTGCTAATATACTACGCGTCAATGTCCAGCACTCTTTACCTATTGCACTTTCAAAACCAATATGAGAAGGAAGTATCCCTGTATCTATCCATATCTCTTTGTGAGATAGAATTTTTACAGCAGTACTAGCTTCAAAGATATTTTTAAGCAAACCCTCCTCATGCGCTAAATTAACATTAGGATATGTACCTGCCATTAACCCCAAGCGAGTATGTACTCTTTTTGTTTTATACGTCGTTCGGATTAAACCTAAGTTGAGATTAACTTCATTATGCCTGTGATAAGAACATAAAAACCAAGGTCTTGTATTGTGATTAGACCTACTAAAATCATATGAATAGTATAGCTCTACATAAGTATCTAAGCAAAGTTTCTCCGTACTATCTTTTTGCGCTATAACTGCATCCATTTCTAAAAATAACAGTGTAAAAAATAACCATATTTTGTAATAAGTACCTCTATGTGTAAGACTCATATTAAGTAATTAAGTAATTTTATACCATTCTAAGGAAATAGTTGTATATTTGTATGTAGATATGAAAAAAATAATACCTACTCTATTATCAATCACGTTATTCTTTATTTTGTGCTTGGTTGTAGGCTGTGGTCTATCCAATGTTGTGCCTGGAGATGGCAAACCCGAGATTACTTTTGAGAGCATCACACCCAGTAAAGTCAAGGATTATTTAATACACGGACCTAATGTAGTAGAAATCACGATAGGTTTTAGTGACTCCGATGGCGACTTAGGAAGCGATAGCTGCTTAGTGGTTAAAGCTTTACGCCCCCCCAGTTCGTTAGACCCCACAGGGGGTATTTCTAAATACACTGTACCCGATTTAAGCCCGAGAGCAGGTTCAAAAAACATTACAGGCAAAATAAAAATACGCATAGACAATCTTTTTATCACAACCTTAGATAGCATTCAGACCTTTCCTTATGAAATATACATTACCGACCAAAGTGGCAATAAAAGTAACGTCATTACAACTACCCCTGTAACTATTACCTTGAATTAAATCACTGACGATACAGTCAAAAAATTCGTCTTATCTGCTTCATTTACCCTTACACCATATTTGGTATTAATGAAGGTATATGATGAGCGTGTGCTTTCATATCTATACCACGCATATTATACAATGGTCAGAGGATACATACTTCAAAACTCAAGTAGAATGGAAGATGTAGAGGACACGTTACAAGATATTATATCAATATATCAAGTCTAAAAAATAATTTTACTTTTTTGGGCGTGTCCCTTCGCTGCGCTTCGGGTCGGGCTACTACGCACTACGCTAACGCTTCGGTGCTACGCTGCGCTTCGCACTGCCTAACGGCATGCTCCGTATCCCTCACGCAAACGGTA
>JANWVE010000018.1:0-23888 GCA_025057675.1 Bacteroidia bacterium | reverse complement strand
CAACTACTTACAAGGTTAAAATTTTTTACCTTATTTCAAGTGAGGTTATTTTGCCTTGTTTTACATTCATTTTCAAGCATATACAAGGTTAAACCTTGAATGCATGGACTTTTTGTAACCCCTTAACCCTGATTCCCAAAATTTTACCTTATTTTGTATTGATTTTCAATAATTTACAATATTAAAATAATTTTTACTTTGTTTAAAGTTGATTATCAATTACTTACAAGGTTACATTTTGAATAAGCGGGATTAGTCTACTTGCTGCGTGCGTGAGGCATGCGGAGGGTGCGTTAAGCAGTGCGTAGCGTTAGCGTAGCACCGAAGCGATAGCGCAGCCCGTAGCACGCCGACCTTGTGGGCATACGCGCAGCGTAACGCCCACAAGGACACGCCCAAAAAACTAAAAACCTGTCCTTATGAGGATTAACTTTCGTGTAAAAACAGACTAAGTATAATCGTAAAACCTAATACAACATATCAATTATTAGAATCTTCCGCCTATGGTAAAAAATATCTGCAACATAGTGTAACGGTTAATAGAGAGCGGTGAAGGACTATCTACAAGAACGTAAGGGTAGTATTTCTCCTCAGTTAAATTCCATATTGCCGCTACATCCATGTAAAAATCTTGTTTGCGGTAACCAAATCCTGCCGTAATATTCGGCTGCCAACCTGTAATACGCTGTACAGAGTTATTAGCAGTATACTCTCGCGCTTTTGGGTTGAGAGGAGTAGTAAGTGCAGCAAAACCTACTCTTAATTGATGACAGTCATCTAAACGCACTTCACCTGCTACCTTGAAGTTAAGAACTGCCTGAAAACTTTGCCTTATTTGTCTATTTACTTCTCTCAATGGGTTATCTCTGGCACTAATGAGCGCGCGCAAGTAATTTACATACTCAACCTCGGATGTGATAAATCCCCTTCGAGCAAAAAAAACGGCACCCCCGAGACACATGCGTGCAGGTGTAGTAATGTTGTACTGATATGTACCTTGTATGCTATCTGTATAAGAAGGAGCGGTAAAATTCGGACTACCAATTCTTACACTAAAATCGGAACTTACTGTGGTTCTATATTGATCTTCAAGACTTATAGCAGAGGGGGTTTGAACATGTAATCCTAATCTTATCACGTTATTAGGTTTATACAGAATTCCAAACCTTGCATTTACACCTATTCCTGTGGTTTTAAGAACATCTGTATAAGTGCTTCTGAATAGACCGTAGCCATCTGTACCTCCATTTCGGGACAAAATATAATTAAAACTTGCATTCTGACCGCTCTCTTCTGTGTACTCAATCTCTCTCTTATACACTGCACCAACAATGTTACCACTCACCCCTATAAATAGTTTTTCTGCATAGTTTCTTGCTAATCCTATTCCATATTCCCCCATTCTACCTGCTTCGAATCTATCAAAAGACTGTTCAACCTGACCGCCCTCAATTGCAGGTAGTAACTGGTTAGTACCTGCACTATCTATTAGATAAGAATTCCAACCTAATCTGCCAAAATATGTATTATCGCCTACACCTGTACGATTCCCTTCCTGCGCGTAAAAATCACAGATTGAGTTAAATGTATTAAACCCTGAAAACACAGTCCTCCTTGCGAAGTTATTATATTGATTGATGTGGAAGGAGAGTACAGTTCCTTGCCAAGCCTCCTCATCGCGATTAGACTGTTTTACAGGCATAACGTATGCAAAATTAGAGATAGCAAAGTTAAGTCGTGCTGCGCTGGAAGCAGTTTCTATGTACCGACTTGATGTATTACCTAATCGCGTAGATAAAGTTATCATAACATCGTTTTTACGATATAGACCTAATCCCGCAGGGTTAATTGTAGCGTTCATAGCATCTCCCCCTAAGGCTGTTACAGTATTAGCTAAACCTGCACTTCTCGCCGTACCACCTATTCCTGTAAAAGACCACCGATATACATCAGATAAGTCTTGTGATAAGCAAGTGTAAAATATGCTCAGTGTGTAGAATAGTAAAACACAACCTTTTTTCATTCTTGCAAAGATAAAATAAAATCAATCATGTCATATTTTATTCAAGTTAAATTTCTGAGGACGGCATAAAATCACAAGGTAGGACAAAAACTTTGCATAAATTCATGTTTCTGTGATATTCTGATGTACCATCTGATGGATTTACTTTTGGGCGTGTCCCTTCGCTGCGCTTCGGGTCGGGCTACTGCGCACTACGCGTTCGCTTCGGTGCTTCGCTGCGCTCCGCACTGCCTGACGGCATGCTCCGTATCCCTCACGCAAACGGTATTTTCATGTTCTACCTCATTTTTAGACATACATTAGCTTTACCTTGTTTAATACGGGTTATCAACTGCCTACAAGGTTAAAATTTTTTACCTTATTTCAAGTGGGGTTATTTTACCTTGTTTTAAATTCATTTTCAAGCATATACAAGATTAAATCTTGAATACATGGACTTTTTGTAACACTTTAACCCTGATTGCCAAAATTTTACCTTATTTTGAATTGATTTTCAAAAATTTACAAGGTCAAAGTATATTTTTACCTTGTTTAGTATTCATTTTCAAGTACTTACAAGGTTAAAATTTGAATAGATAGACTTAGTTTATTAGCTGCGTGCGTGAGGCATGCGGAGGGCGTGCGTCAGCACGGTGCGAAGCCCTCGCCCACTCTTTTCACTCTTGCCCAGGGGGTGGGCGGGTGGGGCGCAGCACCGTCAGCCCGTAGCACGCCGACCTTGCCCACACGAGCGCAGCAAGCCGTGGGCAAGGTCACGCCCAAAAAATAAAAAAATGAAACTTCAATTTCTTATTATTTGTTAGTCAAATTCAAATAAAGCGTTACAGAACGCTGCTTCTCACCAAATTCAAAACTAGGGTTTTGCATAACAGGCCACTCTATCAAAAGCTCGTCTGCTTTATTAAGGTCAAAACTCTTCTCCTCTCGGACTTTGTCAATTAACATTCGTGTAGTAAAAGATATTTGATTGTTCTGAATAGGAACTTGATAAATTTTTTCAGGGCTACTCTTACCTTTGGTAATAATCATATAAATATCCACTGTACCCGAAAGTAAGTTAGCAGGTATATTCTTACCTTTTACAGTGAGTGTAATAATCTTATCTACATTGAGGGGCGTAATAATAGGCGGTAGATTATCGTTATACTTACCTAAATTTGATTTACCAATTTTGATTTGAGTAAAAAGTGTAGTTTTTTGCTGCTTTGGCTGACTATATGTTTGCAAACTACACAGTAAAATGGCTAATATACAAACTATCAAACGTAATGATTTCATGACACAAAAGTATTAAAAAAATAAGAATTTACAACTAAAAATTAACTATTACTTCGGATAGCTTCCACAGGATCAAGGCGACTGGCTTGTAAAGCAGGTAAAAAACCTGACATCAAACCAATGATAACCGATAAAATTAACCCTCTCACAATATCTAACCCATCTACTACAATCTTGAAATTAGAAAGAGGATATAGGTATGTGAAAAACACTACCAAGAATAAAAGAGTAAATAACCCAATCAACGCCCCAATAAGACATAAAAATACGGCTTCTATCAAAAATTGTGATAAAATAAACGTTTTTTTAGCCCCCAAAGACTTTTGAATACCGATCTCTCTAGTACGCTCTTTAACAGATACATACATTATGTTTGCAATGCTAAATCCTCCTACAATAATAGAAAACATTCCTATAATAGTCCCTATTGCCGCAATACCAGCAAATAAATCATTCAGACTTTTGGTTAATGCTTCTTGTTTGTTGATGGTAAAGTTATCTTCCATGTAAGGTTTTAATCCTCTATTAGCTCGCAGTATTCCTGTGCTTTCATAAAATACTCGTTCTACGTTGTCATATTTATCTGCTCTAACAGTAATAACGGGGTCTACTTTGTTAGAAGCCGCATTCCATATTGAATTAAATACCGTTTGAGGAATGAGCATAACGTTGTCATTACTATTTCCAAATAATCCCGAACCTTCTTTTTGGATAACACCAACAACCGTTAATTTCTTCCCTTTATACAAGATGTATTGATAGAGAGGGTTGCCATCTGGGAACAGTCCTGCTGCCACATCGTAACCTAGGATACACACAGGCTTGGCTGTTTTTAATTCTAATTCTGAAAAATATCGTCCTATGGTAAATTTGAAGTCTTTTATTTTGTAATAGTCTTCTGTTACACCTTTGAGGGTTATATTTTCTACGCTGTATCCTTCTCGTTTAGCTATTTCGTTATTGACGGTATATTCTAAGGCAATTCCGTCAGTGTGTTGTAGTTTTTGTTTAAGGGCTTGGTAGTCTCGTAGGGTTACTTTGGGTCTGTTAATATATTTCCACCAGCTATCAGCGTTATCTACCCAGGGCCACTTATGTATGTACATCACTTCATTACCCAAAGAGGAGATGCTTTTATTTACATTGTACTGTAAAGAGTAAACCATAGTATAAACCGCAGTGATAGCAAAAATACCGATAGCTATGCCTAAGGTAGTTAAAAAAGTACGTAATTTATGTCCTTTAATAGCTTTTATCGCGAAAATGGTACTTTCTTTCCAGAACTGAAAGAGGTTCATAAGTTTATTGCAAATATAAACAATCAAATTGCATATAAGATTACTATGGGTTATACGTAATACATTAAGGTTAAAAGGTTTTTGTGAAGGTATAAATGCAGGATTATGTTATTTTTGGGCGTGTCCCTTCGCTGCGCTTCGGGTCGGCGTGCTGCGGGCTGCGCTATCGCTTCGGTGCTGCGCACTGCTGACGCACCCTCCGCATGCCTCACGCAGCAGCCTTTGGATGTTTTACTTGGTTTTGGTACGTATCTTTGCTTTACTTTGTTTGATACTCATTATCACACGCTTACAAGGTTAGAATTTTTTACCTTGTTTCAGCTGCGTTTATTTTATCTTCTTTCATATTGATTTTCAAGTACATACTAAGTTCAACCTTGAATATATGGACTTTACACAATGCTTTAAGGTTGAATAGGCAAATTTATACCTTGTTTTCAATTCATTTTCAATGATTTACAAGATTAAAATATATTTTTACCTTGTTTGCTGTTCATTTTCAGGTACTTACAAAGTAAAGCTTTGAATAAATAGAATCTGCCGACCTGCCAAGGTTCTTGCGTGAGGCATGCGGAGGGCGTGCGTCAGCACGGTGCGAAGCCCCTCGCGCACGATCTCAACTCCATAACCAGGGGGTGGGCGGGTGGGGCGCAGCACCGTTAGCCCGTAGCACGCCGACCTTGCCCACACGAGCAAAGCGAGACGTGGGCAAGGACACGCCCAAAAAATATCAAAATTGCCATCATCTGAAAAGCAAATCTAATCTAAATCGTATGCAGCGGCTAATGCACAACAGGTAATTACTAACTCGCAAAAAAACTTTCAACAAAGTAAGCAGGCTATGTACTTTTTGCTTGATACAAGTCTATCAAATCTCTAATAACCACAGATGCACATGCACCACCAAAAGCCGCAGGTAGATAAGATATTGTACCATAAGCTGATTTTTTAAAGCGACTTTGAGTATACATTAGTGAATGAGTAATCACTTCCTCGGTAGAAAATACGGCTTTTATACCTGTGTAAATTTTATACTTTTTTAATCGTTTGCGTACATACCGAGCTAGCTTACAAGTATGCGTTTGAGAAATATCTACAATTTTGAGTCGAGTAGGGTCTAACTTTCCACCTGCACCCATAGAACTAACCACCCGAGTACCTGTTTGGTAACACAAGACCAGCATCTGCACTTTAGGACTTATGCTGTCAATAGCATCTACAGCATAATCAAAAGATTGAGATAAAAGTAGATTTTTCATGTCATCAGGGGTCATGAAATGCTTAATGGCAGTGATATTAAGTTCAGGGTTGATAGCAAGTAATCTTTCTTTCATTATCTCTACTTTGTACTGTCCTTCTGTGGTAGCCAAAGCAGGTAACTGCCGATTTCTGTTACTTGGTTCTACCACATCCCCGTCAATAATAGTGATGTTTCCTATGCCTGCTCGCACAATAAACTCTGCGGCAAAAGAACCTACACCGCCCATACCAATAATCAAGACTTTGCTTTGTGCTAATTTTTCTAATACTTCATTTCCTGTAATTAACGCTGTTCTTGATAACCAAGAAATATCCATATTTAAATACCCTGCACAAAATTAACACGATACTGAAAAAATACGTAGCGCGTTTTGCGTAGTTTGAAGCGCTACTTCCGTAATAGTATAGTTTTTAATTCTGGCCACAGTAGCAGCAATAATAGGAATGTAACTAGGTTCATTTCTTTTACCTCGATAAGGTTCAGGGGCAAGATAAGGCGAGTCTGTTTCTAAAACTATATTTTCTAATGGAGTTTGGGCTACAGCATCTCGTAAAGATTGACTTTTCTTGAAAGTAATTACGCCACCTATACCTATCATAAAACCTGCATTTATTACTCTTTGGGCTTCTTGTATATTTCCTGTAAAACAATGTATAATCCCTCTCAATGAGCCATCTTGAACATGTTCTATACACTCCATTACCTCGTTAAAAGACTCTCTGCAATGCACTGAAACAGGCAAGTTTAATACTTTTGCCCACTGTAATTGTTGTATAAAAACTTCTTTTTGTAGTAAAAAGGTAGTTTTATCCCAGTATAAGTCAATACCTATCTCACCAACAGCAACATAAGGGTAAGGTTTCTCAAATAAAAGTTTTTTCACTTTTTCAATCTCTTGAAGATATGTATGAGGTTGTACATGACAGGGGTGTAATCCCATCATGCCGAAGCACTGCCGCGAGTAATCTGTAATTAAATCATGCAAGAGTGGGGTAGTTGTGCTATCAATGTTAGGTAGAAAAAGATACCTTACGTCTGCATTTATAGCTTTTTGTATTATGATATGACGGTCAGAGTTGAACTGTTCTGCGTATAGGTGTGCATGAGTATCCGCAAAAGTAATAGCCATATATGCAGACTATCCTAATAAGTGCTTAACTTTCTCTGAAATAATTTTGTTATCTGCTTTACCTTGTAGTCGCCTGGTAGCTACACCCATTACTTTGCCAAAGTCTTTCGATGAAGTAGCATTTACTTCGCTGATAATGGCTTTAAGTACTTCAACGAGCTCTTCTTCGGTTAAAGGTTTGGGCAGATATTCTTCAATAATTTTGGCTTCGGTTTCCTCTTTTTCGGCTAATTCAGGGCGGTTACCATTTCTGAACTGTTCTGCAGCCTCTCTACGTTTTTTAACTTCTTTGGTCAGTAAAGCAATTTCTTTTTCTTCGGTTAGGGTTTCAGGAGCGCCCTTTTCTGTTTCTGCTAATAAAATGGCTGCTTTGATAGAGCGGAGGGTCTCTAAGCGTACTGTATCGCGGGCTTTCATGGCGGCTTTGATATCTTGTTCTACTTTTTCCTTTAAACTCATGACACAAAATTACGTAAATTCTCTATTAGATTATTTTTTGTGAAGTACTTTTTTGTATGTCCTTAGATGCCAGGGACACGCCCAAAATAAAAATAAAACTATTTATCGCAATTAGAATATCTGTATAAGTAACTTTTCTCAAATTTACTTCTTGCATACTCGTTACCTTCATATCGCCAGTGCCAGGGTTCGTACTGAATATTTTGTTTATTGTTCGGCGGAAAGCTAAGCACAAAACCATAACGACAAGCATTTTTTTGCAACCACTTAAAAGTCGGGGTTTTTTCAAAGTTAATTCCATAGTTGACATTAGGATATTGTAAGTCCATGAAATCTATGGCAAACCCTGTGTGATGCTCACTATATTTCGGAGGTGCAGTATGTTTTAATCTCTGTTGTATAGTTTGCTTGTACAAGTCCCCAAGATAGTAAAATTGATAGGCTTGCTCAGCGCTATCTCTATACGCAGAGCGGATACCAATGTATATATTTTCTTTTTTAGCATCCTCTATCATTTTTTTGAGGGCGGAGTAACATTGTTTATGCACGCGCACTTTGTTAAAATAGACCATACTGTCAGCAGGTTCAATGTCGTACAGTAGGTGGATGACAGTGTCTTTTTGAGCAAAAAACAAGGATGGCGCAAATACAAGGTATAAAAGATGCCCTCTGGTTACTAAAAGGTGCGTGCCTGCTTTAAGAAAGATAAAA
This sequence comes from Bacteroidia bacterium, assembly GCA_025057675.1. Classification (GTDB taxonomy): domain Bacteria; phylum Bacteroidota; class Bacteroidia; order JANWVE01; family JANWVE01; genus JANWVE01. The sequence continues at coordinate 15,729 of JANWVE010000018.1, read as the reverse complement.
ATCTTACTCAGCAATTTTTTTAGTACATTTCTTTGGCAATCATCTCCTGGCGGCGTATAGCACGGTTTTTTATCATTCGTCTTTTTACAGAGGGCTTGATAAAAGCTGTACGGTTACGTAATTCCCTCAAAATACCAATTTTCTCATATTTTTTTTTGAAACGGCGTAATGCTTTTTCTAAGTTTTCGTTTTCTTTGACATTAACTATTATCATAGGATGCATTAAATTTTGGACTGCAAAAGTAAAATTAAAAATAACTCTTGTCAAGTAAGAGAAGTAATGAGTAAATTGCGTAAATCTATTTTTTCTTTGTATAGAAAGTATTTTTGAAGGTTAAGTTTTAATTTTTTTGGGCGTGTCCTTGTGGGCGTTACGCTGCGCGTATGCCCACAAGGTCGGCGTGCTACGGGCTGCGCTTCGCTTCGGTGCTGCGCTACGCTCCGCACTGGGCTAACGCCCACCCTCCGCATGCCTCACGCAGGCATCAAGTACGCTAATTCCATTTATTCAAAATTTAATCTTGTAAGTACTTGAAAATGAACATTAAACAAAGTAAAAATATATTTTAACCTTGTAAAAAGTTGATAATGAACATGAAACAAGGTAAAGCAAAGATACAGTACAAATAAGGTAAAATGTCAGAATGCAGCTGCGTGAGGGATACGGAGCATGCCGTTAGGCAGTGCGGAGCGCAGCGTAGTACCGAAGCGAATGCGTAGTGCGCAGTAGCCCGACCCGAAGCGCAGCGAAGGGACACGCCCAAAAGTAAAATTATTTTTTAGACTTAGTGCAAAAAACTTATTGTTTGCTACATTTTTCAAGAGGTTCATTAAATAGCACATCTTTATACTCTTGTGTGTTGTATTTTTTGTCTCGCGACCAACAAACAAAACTGGCCGCACAAGAAATACCTATACCCATATTGGCTGTTTTACCGAATAATTTAATCGTCCAAAGCGGATTGCCCATTTCCTCCGAATATGTTAAAGTATAATATCCTTTACACGTAACATTTTTATCAGTTTTACCTGCACTTATCATTTTAGCAGTGCATACAAAGGTTGAGTCTGCAAATATCTCCATTTCTGCTCTCTGACCGCAGTACTTTCCTTTGATGTTCTGTATTATGTCCTGGCGCAGTGGAGTAGTATTTTTTTTACAAGCCCATAGTGTTAGAAGAGAGATTAGTACAATCAATTTTATCCATGTTTTTTTGATAAACATTTTGTAAAGATACAAAGTATTTCAATTTTGCATTACCTTTGCGAAAAAATAACTGCTTAATTTTGTTTTATTAAAGACATTTTACATTTGAAAGAGCAATATGAGTACAGAGAAAGAGCATAATTCTGAATCTATTCATAATGAGTCAGTTACAGAGCAACCAAACGTTTGTGATGAAACAGACAAAGTGGCAGAGAAATCTACAAAAAATGACACAACAGAGGTTAATTTGTCAGAGGAACTTGCCGCTTTGCAAGACAGATTCTTACGTTTAGCTGCAGAATACGACAACTACCAAAAAAGAACACAAAAAGAACGCTTGGAACTAATAAAAAATGCAGGGGAACGCACAATAAAAGCTTTTCTACCTGTTGTAGATGACTTTAATAGAATGCTTTTAATTTTAGAAAAAGAAGAAACACTCTCGGACGTGGTCAAAGAAGGATTTACACTGATTCAACAAAAATTTGTGCGTATTTTGTCTGAACTTGGAGTAAAAGAGATACAAGCCATAGGTCAGAAGTTTGACTCTGCTTTTCATGAAGCAGTGGGCGAACTGCCTGCTCAAAATGAAGAGCAAAAAGGCATAGTATTAGCAGAAGTGGAAAAAGGATATTTCTTACATGACAAAGTTCTGCGCTATTCGAAAGTATTGATAGGAAAATAAACTATGGCAAATAAAAGAGATTATTACGAGGTATTAGGGGTTAGCAAAAATGCTACGGAAGAGGAGATAAAAAAAGCATATCGTAAAAAAGCTATTCAGTACCACCCTGACAATAATCCAGGGGATAAGACGGCTGAGGAAAAGTTCAAAGAGGCTTCCGAAGCGTATGAGGTATTGAGTAACAAAGAAAAACGTGCTATGTACGACCGCTACGGGCATCAAGGCGTGAGCGGAAACACCACAAACTTTCACGACTTTGACCCCAGTGATATATTCTCCCACTTCGGAGATATATTCTCAGGAACAGGTTTTGAAAGTTTTTTTGGGACAAGTAGCCAAAAACGCAAGGTCAATCGCGGAAGTGATCTACGAGTACGCGTTAAACTTACCTTGGAAGAAATTGCATCAGGAGTAGAGAAAAAAATCAAAGTAACAAAATACGTAACCTGCAATACCTGTAAAGGCACAGGTGCTAAATCCAGTTCAGCGTACTATACTTGTTCTACCTGTAAAGGCACAGGAGAAGTAAGAAAAGTTACGCGCACTTTTGTAGGAAGTATGCAAACTGTTTCTGTTTGCCCTGAATGTAATGGTGATGGAAAGATTATAAGAGAAAAGTGTTCCTCTTGTGCGGGAGAAGGCAGAGTACAAGCAGAGGAGATAATTGTTGTTAATATTCCGCCAGGGGTGCGTCAGGACATGCAGTTATCTGTAACAGGAAAGGGAAATGCTGCTCGCAGAGGAGGAATTAACGGAGATTTGTTGGTTGTTATTGAGGAAATTAAGCACGAACATTTTGTGAGAGATGAAAACAACAACATCATTTATGACCTATTTATCTCTTTACCTGATGCCGCTCTTGGTACTACGGTAGAAGTACCAACTCTCAAAGGTAAAGCTAAAGTCAAAATAGAACCAGGTACTCAATCGGGTAAGATATTACGTATTAAAGAGGGTGGAATACCTTTTATACAATCTCAACAAAGAGGAGATTTACTCATATACATTAATGTATGGACGCCACGTAAACTCTCTAACGAGGAAAGATCTATATTAGAAAAATTACGCAACTCACCTAATTTTCACCCTAACCCAAAAACAGAAGAGAAAAGCTTTTTTGACCGTATTAAGGACCTGTTTTGATATGTATTTAATCTAATTAGTTTTTTTAAGTTTTATTTTGGGCGTGTCCCTCGCTGCGCTCGGGTCGGCGTGCTACGGGCTAACGGTGCTACGCCCCACCCCCTGGGCAAGGGTAAAAGTGTGAGCGAGGGGCTTTGCACCAAGCCTCACGGCTTGCCCTCCGCATGCCTCACGCAAGAACCTTGGCAGGTCGGCAGGATCTATTTATCCGAAGCTTTACCTTGTAAGTACCTGAATATCAACATTAAACAAGGTAAAAATGTGCTTTAATCTTGTAAACACCTGAAAATCAATTGAAAATAAGGTAAAATTTGCACATTCAGGGTTAGAGGGAGTATAAAAAGTGCCTCTATTCAAGGTTTAACCTTGTAAATACTTGAAAATGAATACAAAACAAGGTAAAGTAACAGCATTTCAAACAAAGTGAAAAATTTTCACTCTGTAATTATTTGATAATCAATACTAAACAAGGTAAAGCAAAGGTATGTATAAAAATGAGGTAAAACATCCCAAGGGTGCTGCGTGAGGCATGCGAAGGGTGCGTGAGCAGTGCGTAGCGCAGCGAAGCACCGAAGCGATAGCGCAGCCCGCAGCACGCCGACCCGAAGCGCAGCGAAGGGACACGCCCAAAAATACCAAAAATTAACAAAATCTAATTATATACTTACTCACATCAGTTTTCTATCAGTTCATGGTGAATAAACTCCCATATCCGCTCTAACTTCATAGAGCGCGAAGCTTTAAGTAAAACAATACTATCCGGCTGAATATGGTCAAAAGCTACTTGCAAAAACTCATCTACCCCCTTAAAGTGCAAACATGGTAATAAACAACGTTTCTTAGCATGCTCCATTAAAGTACCAATAAAAATAACCTTATCTATATTTAAGGTATTACAAAAAAGTCCTATATCCTCATGCTCGGGTATGCTATCTTGTCCTAATTCAAACATATCTCCTAGTATAGCTACTTTTCTTTTATTTGTTTTTTGTTCAGAAAAAGCTTTGAGAGCCATTTGCATGGAGCTGGGATTAGCATTGTAGGCATCCATAATAAAAGTATATCCTTTATACTGTTTGATTTGAGAACGATTATTTTGTGGAATATATCCTGCAATAGCTTTTCGGAGGTTAGTTTCGGATATACCAAAATATATCGCGATAGTGCAAGCGGCTAATATGTTTTCTGCATTGTAGTGTCCGTAGATTTGACTTTTTAAGTGGTCGTAATAAATTTCTTTTTCAGGGTAGCGAATAGAAACAGATACTTTACCTTGTTCATCGGTTTGGTAAGTTGCTTGAATAGATGCAGGCTGATGTATGCCGTAAGTAAGTTTAGAAGTGGTATGAGCAGTCTGCTTGCGTAAAAAACTATCATCTTGATTGACAAATAAAAAACCGTTATTTTGCATGAGATATTCATAGAGTTCGCCTTCTCCTTTTGCAACCCCTTCTAATCCTCCAAAACCTTCTAAATGAGATTTGCCGATATTAGTGGTTAATCCGTGAGTAGGTTTTACCCAAGTGCAGTACCGTGCTATCTCGCCTTGATGATTAGCACCCATCTCAATTACAGCTATTTGGTGAGTTTTATGCAACCTAAGTAAAGTCAGAGGAATGCCAATATGATTATTTAGATTACCTTCTGTGCAAAGGGTTCTATATTGTGAAGAGAGTGCGAAATAAGTTAGTTCTTTGGTAGTGGTTTTGCCATTTGATCCGCAAATAGCTATAACAGGAATACTAAACTGACTACGGTGAAAAGCAGATATTTCTTGTAGGGCTAACAGTGTGTCAGGTACAAAAAGTACATTAGGCTCACCTTTCCAGGTAGGGTTCTGCGTAATTACTGCTGAGGCACCTTTGTCTAATGCTTCTCTGACCATATTATTAGCATCATACCGCTGTCCTTTTAACGCCCAGAATATATCTCCAGGGCGCAAACGGCGAGTATCTGTACAAATATGGGGATGCTTCAAGAAATAGGCATAAATCTCCTCGTACATAAAGTTACGCTTTACCAATGGTATTGCTGTTCATAAATCCTCCTATTTCTTGCGGAATAGTAATTTGACCAAAAGCACTTTCGTACTTCATAATGTTATCATGTAAAGCGCTTAATAAGCGCTTAGCGTGTTCAGGGGTAAGTATGATACGAGATTTTACTTTAGCTTTTGGTAGTCCAGGCATTACTCGGATAAAATCGATTACAAACTCAGAGGAAGAGTGAGAGATAATAGCTAAATTAGCATAAGTACCTTCTGCCTGTTCCTCTTCTAACTCAATGTTAATTTGATTTTGCTCTTGCATAGGTAATAGTAAAGTTATAGTTTTTGTAAAATGTTCCTGATATTTTGATAAATTTCTTCAATAGTTCCCATACCGTTAACGTTGTACAATAAATTTCGTTCTTGATAGTATTGAAGTAAAGGTACAGTTTCATTCCGATATACTTCTTGGCGTTTTTTTATGACCTCTTCGGTGTCGTCAGTTCGCCCTGATGCTTGGGCGCGTTTTAATAGGCGGTTAATTAGCTCGGGTTCATCTACAGTCAAACTGATTACACCTGAAAGACTTAATCCAAGTTTTTGAAAGAGTGCCATGAGTCCATCTGCTTGGGCAATAGTACGCGGAAAGCCGTCAAAAACAAACCCTTTTACCTTGTGTTTATGTTCTTGGATTACCTTTTCTACCATTTGCAGGATAATATCATCAGAAACAAGTTTACCTGCATCCATGACTGCTTTGGCGGCCATACCGAGGGGTGTTTGTTGTTTTACTTCTTCTCGCAAAATATTACCTGTGGAGATGTGGAACAGGTTAAATTCTGCGATTATTTTTTCAGATTGAGTGCCTTTACCTGCACCAGGCGGTCCGAATAAAACAATATTAAGCATATCACAAAAGTATACAAAAAGCTCAAAATACAAGTGTTTTTTATGAGCTTAATAGTAGATTATTAAGTTTTTGGGCGTGTTTTGCCTACACGGGCGTAGTGGGCTATGGTCAGAAACACACCCAAAAATATCTAATTATTTATTATTTAGCACTCAATCCTAACTTGCCAAAAAAATCATACTTTCTTACCTTGTATCCACACTTGTTCTATCATATTGCTTGCAAAATGATACGGAACAGCAGCTAAACTCTGACAAGGATTGGTAACTACAAAATTTGCAGGACTATCCTCGCATAACTTTCCATAACCCAATGCAGACAACTCCATTGCATACGCACCATTTATAGTACAGGCGGTAAGGGCTTCTTGTGGTAGCATACCCATTTGTATACATGCTAAACTCATTACAAAAGACATATTTCCCGAAGGAGAAGATCCAGGGTTAAAATCACTTGCCAAAGCTACACATAACCCCTTTCGTATCATAGAACAAGCATCAGGATATTTTATCTTCAAAAAAAAAGCCGTAGTGGGTAATAAAGTAGCCACAGTGTCAGAATTTGACAAACACTCTAATTCTATATCCGTAGTGTGTTCTAAATGATCTACTGAAATGGCTTTGTGTTTAACACCGACCTGAACTCCTCCTGAATTAGCCAGCTCGTTAGCGTGAATTTTGGGTTTTAAGCCATATTTTGCACCCGCATTGAGAATTTTATCGGTTTCCTCTACGGTAAAGAAACCTTCATCACAAAAAACGTCAATATAATCCGCAAGATTTTCTTTGGCAATGTTGGGCAGCATTTCCTCTATTATCAACCGAATATATCCCTCACGATTATGTTTATACGCTAAGGGGATAGCGTGCGCACCTAAAAAAGTACCTTTTATTGGGATATCTACCGATGCTTTAAGATGAGCAATAACTCTCAACATTTTGAGTTCGCTTTCCAAAGTTAAACCGTAACCTGATTTAATCTCTACTGCACCTGTACCTTGGGATATCATCTGTTGTAAACGGTGTAAAGCTTCTTCATACAAAACTTTTTCAGAGGTGTTCTGCAAATCAATTGCAGAGTTGAGTATTCCTCCACCCTTTGCCGCAATTTCCTGATAACTTAAACCTTTAATTCTATCTACAAACTCGCTTTCACGGGTGCGTGCATATACGATATGAGTATGACTATCACAAAAAGCAGGAAAAATAATTCTCCCTGATACATCTATGACCTCATCAAACTCGCTCATTTGTAAAGCCGACATTGAACCATACTCCACGACCTTTTCTTTGGATATCCTCAAGTATGCGTTTGTTATCTCAATAGGATTTTGCATAGACTCACCTTGCTTTTTGTGTGTGCTTTTATCGGCTACAATGTATAGCGTTCTGATATTTGTAAATACTTTTTGCATATAACAAAAATAAGATAAAGTTCAGAAAAAGTATCTCTTTTGATACGAACAAGTTATATTTTTTGGGCGTGTCCCTTCGCTGCGCTCGGGTCGGCGTGCTGCGGGCTACGCTGACGCTTCGGTGCTTCGCTAACGCTGCGCACTGCTGACGCACCCTCCGCATGCCTCACGCAGCAGCTTTTGGATGTTTTACCTTGTTTGTATACCTACGTTTGTTTTACCTTTTTTAATTTTGATTATCAACTACTTACGAGGTTAAAATTTTTTACTTTGTTTGGATTACATTCGTTTTACCTTGTTTTAGATTGATTTTCAAGCATGTACAAGGTTAAACCTTGAATATATGAACTTATTACAACACTTTAACCCTCAATATTTCATCTTTACCTTATTTTCAATTGATTTTCAATGATTTACAAGGTAAAACCTTGTTTTTACCTTGTTTAATGTTCATTTTCAGGTACTTACAAAGTTAAGTTTTGTAGAATTGGAATTAGTCTACATGCCGCTTGCGTGAGGCATGCGGAGGGCAAGCCGTCAGGCTTGGTGCGAAGCCCCTCGCCCACGCTTTTACTCTTGCCTAGGGGGTGGGCGGGTGGGGGCGTAGCACCGTCAGCCCGTAGCACGCCGACCCGAAGCGCAGCGAAGGGACACGCCCAAGAATAAAACTATTCTTCAAACTCAATCTCAGTACTAAATAACAAGCGTTTGCATACAAAATTTACTTTAAGTAGATGTGTTTCCTGCATATAAACGAAATCATATTAAAAAACTTTTACTTAGTGCAAACAAGATATTAAATAATTTGTTATTATTGCAATAGTAAACGTATGATAGAAACCTCATCTAAAAGTACTTTTGCCGAAACAGAAAACCAAGCCATGATTCGCCAAATGGTACGCGAATTTGGTGAAAAGTATATCCGTCCGGTAGTAATGCACTACGATGAAACACAAGAATTCCCCTTTGAGATATTCAAGCAATTAGGTGAGTTAGGTTTGCTTGGTGTGTTAGTGCCTACAGAGTATGGAGGTTCTGGATTCACATATATTGACTACGTAACTGCTATTGTGGAATTAGCCAAGTTTTGTCCTGCCATAGCGCTTTCAATGGCAGCACACAATTCTTTATGTACAGGACACATCTTACAACATGGCAGTGAAGAGCAAAAAAGAAAATATCTACCTTTATTAGCTACGGGCAAGTGGATTGGTGCATGGGGATTAACCGAACCTAACACAGGTTCTGATGCTGGTAGAATGCAGTGTGTAGCCAGAAAAGAGGGCGAGTATTGGGTCATCAATGGTACAAAAAACTTTATCACCCATGCGAGTGTAGGCGATGTAGCAGTAGTTATTGTACGTACAGGTGAAATAGGTGACTCTCACGGTATGACTGCTTTTATCGTGGAGAAAGGTACTCCAGGCTTTAGCGCGGGTAAAAAAGAAAATAAGTTAGGTATGCGTGCTTCTGATACGGCACAGCTAATTTTCGATAACTGCCGTGTTCATGAAAGCCAAATGATAGGGCAAGAAGGCGAGGGCTTCATACAATCAATGAAAGTATTAGATGGTGGGCGTATTTCTATCGCAGCACTTTCGTTGGGAATTGCCAAAGGTGCATTAGAAGCAAGCATTAAATACGCAAAACAACGCGAACAGTTCGGACAGCCTATAATCAATTTTCAAGCTATACAGTTCAAATTAGCAGAGATGGCTACGGAAGTAGAAGCATCAGAATTACTTACCTATCAAGCCGCATGGATGAAAGATAGTGGTAAAAACGTCAATAAAGAGTCGTCTATGGCAAAGTATTATGCGTCGGAGGTTGCTGTAAAAGTTTCCACAGAAGCAGTACAGATATTCGGCGGTTATGGATACACCAAAGAGTATCCCGTAGAAAAGTACTACCGAGACTCTAAACTTTGCACTATCGGCGAAGGAACATCCGAAATTCAAAAGCTGGTTATTTCAAGAGCTTTGTTAAAAAACCTTTAACAAACTAAAAAACCTTTCTCTACTCTATATAATATAATACCATTTTGTAGGCTTAATTATTAAAAATACACACCGCAAGCTTATTTGCAGTATACTGCTTTTTGCATCTTACATGAATCAAATACAGTCTATTTTTCTTGACATAAAAAGCCGTACTAAATTTTTATTTTTTGGGCGTGCCCTTGCTTGCGTTTCGCTGCGCTCATGCAAGCAAGGTCGGCGTGCTACGGGCTAACGGTGCTGCGCCCCACCCCTGGGCAAGAGGAAAAGTGTGGGCGAGGGGCTTCGCACCGTGCTAACGCACGCCCTCCGCATGCCTCACGCAAGCGGCAAATAAGCTAATCCCACTTATGTAAAACTTAATCTTGTAAGTATCTGAAAATAAACACAAAACAAGGTTAAAATGTATTCTGACACGGTAAATCATTGAAAATCAGCACAAAATAAAGTAAAACTTTTATATTCAGGGTTAAAGGGTTAGAAGTCCATGTATTCAAGGTTTAATCTTGTACATGCTTGAAAATGAACACAAAACAAGATAAAACGGATGCAATTCAAACAAGGTAAAAAATTTTAACCTTGTAAATATTTGATAATCAATATCAAACAAGGTAAAGCAAAAATGTGTATAAAACAAGGTAAAACATCTAAATACAGCTTGCGTGAGGCATGCGGAGGGTGCATGAGCAGTGCGTAGCGCAGCGAAGCACCGAAGCGATAGCGCAGCCCGCAGCACGCCGACCCGAAGCGCAGCGAGGGACACGCCCAAAAAATCTCCCTCAATCCGAGATTAAACATTTGAAAAAATTTATTTTATTTGCAAATAGACTAAAATATCTATATCATTAAAAATCAACAATTTGATATGCCCAAACCTGTAATACATACAAAAAAATCTTACCTGTTTATAGGGTGTTTGTTAAGTATCATATTGTTGTTTAATGGGTCTGTTTGTAGGGTCAAAACATGCCCACCAAAACCTTGGAATTATAAGCTTCATAATGTCAGTAAAGAGGGATTTAACCACATTTTTATAGGTAATTTTAAAGAAAACGGAGAATGTTCAGGCTGTCATCACATAGCAGCACAGGAATGCGGCTACGCAAGAATAAAAAAGATAGAACAAGATAAAAATGAAGTTTTTACCGCAGAAGTGATTATCCAATCAAAAGACAATAAATGTTATAAAAAATATAGCACTTTCTTTCCTGAAAAATGGTCTATTCAAACTACCCTTGATAAAATTGAAGAGGCATACAAAAACAGTAAATTGGTAACAGAAGAGTTGCATCTAAAAAAACGGCATATACGCATGGGGAAAACAGCAGAAGGGATTACCATCAAACTTCACATGGATAATTTTGATAATAAAAAAATTTTTAGCGCCTACCCTATTCTTAAAAAACAGAGTACGAGTGATCTAACTTTACCTGAACACATGCCTATTTATGAGGACCAAGACTAAAACAGTAAGCATGCTTGTATAATATCTTGCATTTTTATCCATCCTTTGGTATCAGGATTTTTTTCTAAAAAATCCACTGCCATCAGAATGCCTTGGGCGAAACCTTGTCTGCTCTTAGCCTCGTGCTTTAAAGTAATCGCGTCTATACTTGAGTCATAAATTACTTTGTGCGTACCTATAACACTACCCAATCGTGTAGCAGAAACACTTATTTGATTAGATTTTAGGGTTTGATGAGGTACAATCCATGACTCTTTGCGCTTTAAGTGATTTATAATCCCTTCCGCAAGTTGTATAGCTGTACCGCCTGGGGCATCTTTCTTTAAGTTATGATGTATCTCATGAATAGCTACGTCATATTCAGGAAAATGATTCATGAGTTTAGCTAAGTAATCATTTAATAGAAAAAGGATATTTACTCCTATTGAGAAATTACCATCTTGGACTACTGTGGCATCATAAAGTTGAATGAGTGATTGTAGTGCTTTTTTATCAAAACCTGTGGTGGCAATGATCATTTTAAGTCCTTTGGGGAGTAAGATTTGGGCGTTCGGCAATACCTGCTCGGGGGTTGCTGTGTGAATAACTACACTTGTATTAGAGGGTTCTATGTGTTGAATATCTTGACTATTTTTAGAATTAATGGCATAAATAACCTTGTGTTTTTGGTTGAGTTGCAGCACCGCGCTACCCAGCTTCCCTGTTCCAATGATAGAGATGTTCATACTACCTAACGGTTATTAGTTTAGTTGCCTACTTCGCTTAGGAATTTCATTTTAACGAGTTTGACTTCCCATTCTTCGATATCATCCGCGAGATTTTTGAGGGCTTCCTCAACACTGTCTGTTTGAGATTTCATGAAATAATCCAGGATTTCCTGCATTTTGTCTTGGTCTACTTTTTCTTTAATGTAGTAGTCTAAGTTTAACCTTGTACCTGAGTTGATGATTTGTTCGATATCCTCTAAAACCTCCTCGTAAGTAAGAGATTTAAGTTTGGCTATGTTTTCAAGAGGAATTTTGCGGTCAATTTGCTGAATAATAAAAAGTTTATTAGAGGTTTTGGTTGCGGGGTTGCTACGAATAATGATTTCCTCCTCGTCCTTTTCAATAGCATTTTCTTTAACATAGTTTTTAATCAATTCTAAAAAGGGCTTACCAAATTTCTGGAATTTACCTTTACCAACTCCCACGATGTTGAGAAATTCTTCCTCTGTAACAGGCATACGCGTAGCCATGTCTTCTAGAGATGGCTCTTGAAATATTACAAAGGGTGGAAGTTTTTTTTGAATGGACATTTCTTTGCGAAGTTTAAGCAGTTTTTCGAACAGTACTTCGTCATAGGTTTTGAAGTCTTCTAATTCTATAGTTTCTGCTTTTTCGTGGTGGTAGTCCCTATCCTTAGATATGAGTAAACTGTGTGGAGCACGTAAGAAGTTATGTCCTTTCTCTTGCATTCGGATAAATCCGTAAGTGTCAATATCTTTCTTTACATAATCGTACACTAATAGATGCCTAACTACGGATTCCCAGTCTTTTTCAGATAGGTCTATACCTTTTTTATAGACGGATAATTGGTCATGTCCAAAGTCTTTAATGGCTTTTACTTCTGCACCTGTTAAGATATGTATTAAATGGTTTGCGGTACATTTCTCTTTAGTTTCCACTACGGCTTTGAGGAACAGAGCGGCGTAGTCTTTGGCTTCAAAAGTAACTTTGGGATGCGTACAATTGTCGCACTTACCACTTTTTTTGCAGAGATTTTCATCATATTCTTCACCGAAATAATGAAGTAAAAATTTGCGCCTGCAAATGGATGTCTCGCAGTATGCAGCCATTTCCATCAAGAGTTGTTTTGCGGTTTCACGTTCGCTGAGGCTCTTATCTTTCATGAATTTTTCCAGCTTTACAATATCTTGATAGTTGTAAAACATAATGCATCTGCCTTCTAGACCATCTCTGCCTGCGCGGCCTGTTTCTTGGTAATAACCTTCTAAACTTTTAGGAACATCATAATGAATGACATATCTTACATCGGGCTTATCTATCCCCATTCCGAAAGCTATGGTAGCTACCATTACATCTATATCTCCATTCAGGAATTTATCCTGATTGGTTTCTCGGGTATGACTATCTAACCCTGCATGATAAGGTAAAGCTTTTATGCCGTTAACGTTAAGGGCTTCTGCAATTTCTTCTACTTTTTTTCGGCTTAAACAATATATGATACCTGCTTTACCTTTATTAGATTTTGCGTATTTGATGATCTCTTTAAGAGCATCTACTTTTGGGCGTACTTCATAGTACAAGTTATTTCGATTGAAGCTAGATTTAAAGACTTGTGCGTCTAACATTTGTAAGTTTTTTTGTATATCTGCTTGTACTTTGGGGGTAGCGGTTGCGGTGAGTGCTATAATAGGTATATTATCTCCTAACTGATTGACTACTTGTTTAATTCTGCGATACTCAGGGCGAAAGTCATGCCCCCATTCTGAAATACAGTGCGCTTCATCCACAGCAAAAAAGGATATTTTAACTTGTTTGATAAAGTCAATAAAATCTGGTTTGACTAATGTTTCAGGTGCAACATAAAGCAGTTTGACTTGTTGATTTTTGATACGCTCTCGTATAGCATTAGCTTCTTTTTTAGTTAAAGAACTATTGAGAAAATAAGACTCTATACCGTTGCCGTTGAGCTGATCTACTTGATTTTTCATTAAGGCAATTAGGGGAGAGATAACTACAGCCATACCCTCCATAATAATTGCAGGTAATTGGTAGCAAATAGACTTACCTGCACCTGTGGGCATAATGACGAAAGTGTCTTTTTTCTGCAAAATGTTACGAATAATGCTCTCTTGGTTGCCTCTAAAAGAGTTGTGCCCAAAATATGTTTTTAGGGTATCTAACAGTAGGTCTTTCATATCTAAATCGCAAACCTTTAACAAGGTAGTTCAATTAAAATTAAATTGGAAAGACTAATATACAACAAAAAATGACATAATCAGTCAAATCAATTAAAAAACAGTTTCAAAGTAATGCCTATCATTTTGATAATGATTAAGATATGGTTATAGTTGGTTTGTGTTAATCAAGTTCATGAACATTTCGTAATAATTTTTTTGGCTGTATTCTGCGTGGATCCACACTTTGTAATACAATACCACAGAACCTGGCCACCTTTGATTTGCTTTATATATGCACTTACGAACAAGCGTAGCTAAGGCTTTATCCTGGATTGTTCTACCGCTCTGGCACAGGTATTGTAAAATTTGAATAAAGTACGTGTCTGATTTAGCAGATTTTTGGATTAAAAATTCTTTATGCTCTTTTTGTATGATTTCTAATTTCTCAAGACATTGCTCAAATTTCTTCTGATGAAATAAAATCACTGCGTATAGAATTTTTGTACCGATAATATACTCCTCTGCCATCTTAGAAAAATCTTTATGCTGGAATAGATTATAGCAAAGGTCAGCGGCTTTTTCGTACTCTTCGAATGAAAAATACCCAATAATCAAGTTAATGAGTGTAATGAGTTCAAAATGAGTATTATAGAACTTATTTTTCTTTTCGGATGCTTTTTCATAAAAATCTGCAAAACGAGGTAGATATTCTTTCAAAGTCCCCTTAGCAGTGTGAATAACATATAAGTTCTTGTAGTATAAGAACTCATAAGCATCAAGAAAAACTTTATCATATTTTTCGAGTTCGTTCCATAGGTGTTCATTTTGAGTGAGCGCTTCGTTGAGATCATTATTGTAAACCAAAATATTGACATACATATCTAATAATGCAATTTTCTTATCGTGGTTAGTTTCATTAAAAATACTTTCTTTTTCCATGATCTTGTATTGCTCAACAAAATAATCTTTGGCGTGTATGTATCGCCCTTGTTGTAGCAGTAGGTGGAGTATGTTGGTAGTAATGAATATCCTTGCCTTTCCTGACTGAGATACAGTACCTTTAACATTTAACTTATTAAATAGGCGCTCTATACTATGCTTAAACTCGTAGTAATTGCTTGAAAAATTGATTTTTTTCAATTCTAATGTAGCACGAGAGATATAATCATCAATCTCTCTAATTTCTCTTTCTTTTTCTAAGGTTAATTCACGTTGTTTTCTGAGTTCTGATGTGTCCTCGTATAAAAAGTTTTGTTTTACATTTATCATTTGTGTGAGGGCATGGACTACGAGCTCATTATCCTCAATGGTTTGTGCATTTTTAAGTGCTTTTTCAGAAAAGTACAATGCCTCCTCTGCCATATTCTTGCGGGTTAAAATTTTAGAAAAAGCTAAACTGACGTAGGTATTGGTTTCGGTGTTATTTTCATGATACATAAAAACTACTGTTTTACTGACCACGTCCATCAGACGATTCCTTAATCGATAATAGGCATTAGGATTATCTGATAGACCTATTTTCTCCATAATCTGTTCTGATGTAAGCTTATTTTCATAAATGTAATTGAAGAGTTCGAGGTATTGGGTACTCTCACCGTTATTTTGTAATTTTCTACTTAATGTTCTGAAAATCTTTACTTCGCCTTTACTTAAATTGCGAATAATGGCTTCTAATAATTCCATATTATGTATGATTTTGTGGTACAGAATACTAGTAAAAGTATTAAAAACAGATTACAAAGGTAAATATTTGCTCGCAATTTTTAACATAAAACAATGTAAAAAAGAGCAATATTTTTGATATGAAAATTATGAAGAAGATAGATTGCTATTAGTAAAGTTACCATTTCACCGTGATTTATGATATTTGGGGGTGTAATTGTGTGGATATTGGAATCTTTCGCGTGATTAGAAGATATATCTTTAAAAAATAATTTCGTTTTTGGGCGTGTCCCTTGCTGCGCTTCGGGTCGGCGTGCTGCGGGCTGCGCTATCGCTTCGGTGCTTCGCTGCGCT
>JANWVE010000189.1 GCA_025057675.1 Bacteroidia bacterium | reverse complement strand
ATAAGTGTGAATGAGGAGGATTATCCTGATCGGTATCGTGAGGTGATAAGACGTTTGTTGAAGGCAGCTGCGTCGGAAGAGGTAAGGAAGAGCATGGAGATAGAGGATGAGATAATAGAGAGTTTTAAGATGGTAGAACGAGATAAAGAGAGATTAGCGGAGGAATTGAAGCAGGAAAAGCAACGGGCAGAGCAAGAAAAACAACGCGCAGAACAAAAAGAAAGAGAATTAGAACAAGAAAAACAACGTGTAGAACAAAAAGAAAGAGAATTAGAACAAGAAAAACAACGCGCAGAACAAAAAGAAAGAGAATTAGAACAAGAAAAAATCAGAATGATAAAGGAAATGCTCAAACAGGGTATGAGCAAAGAGATAATCATGCAGATCGCCAAAGTAGATGAAGCATTTTTAAGAAAACATAATTTGATGTGAGTTATAATAGCATTCAACTTTGTAAATGTGTGAAAATGGGTGTGAAACAAGATAAAGAGTTTTGATTTTACCTTATTTAGGGAAGAGATGAAGCCAAGAATGGGCATAAAACAAGATAAATCATCAAAATACTATTTGCGTGAGGCATGCGGAGGGTGCGTGAGCAGTGCGTAGCGTAGCGAAGCACCGAAGCGTAAGCGCAGCCCGTAGCACGCCGACCCGAAGCGTAAGCGAGGGACACGCCCAAAAAGTAGTACTAAAAAGCCCATGGAAGCTCAGGAATATTGAACACAAATGCTGATGATACTATAGGTGAAATAGTTAGTTGCAGCAAAGAAAAATTAAATCCATTACCTATTCTAACTTGATAACATTTTTACGAACAATCTGCTCATTGACTTGAATGCGTAAACTGTACGTTCCCTGCGCTAAGCTTTGCATATCTATGGTATAGTTTTCAATACCCGAAGTAAATAAAGTATTTTCAAATACTATCCTACCTAGAGGGTCTGCCATTTGAATAAGTGCCGTAGCAGGGCGTAAAAGAGGTACATTCAAAGTAATTTGGCTATAAGTGGGATTAGGCGAAACAGTTACGCACTCCTCACAAATACTTAGTGAAGAGTTGATACTACTAATAACAAAGTTATATCCCGCAGACATAGCACTACTGCAATTTCCATTCTTAGCCACTACGGAATAGACTCCGTTAATAGTAGGTGTATAGGAAGATGCGGTTGCCCCAGATATAGGATTGCCGTTCAAATACCATTGGTAAGAAGCGGCTACCACATTAGCATATAAAACTCCTCCACTTTCTGTAACGTTAGGTGTAGCAGGTGTAGTGTTTAGTACCGCAGTTACAGGAACTCTGGGGCTTTTGCAAGGTGTTTCACGGACTTTCCAATCATAGAAAAAGTAATAAAATGATGTACCTGCGCTGGAGGTTTTAATAGAGGCTAAACCTGTAATCGTATAAGGAAAAGTAACCCCTGAATTATTTCTGTATAAATTTGAGCTGGAAGAGGACGCTAACCCTAATTGATAGTTTGTACCTGCAGGTACATTAAAGTTCAAGGTAACCACTTGCATTCCATTGATCATGTTAATAGTCGCACTTTGTAATACGTTTCCGCTATTATCTCGTAGTTGTATAGTTCGGTTACCTGCACCATTAGCATACACTTTTACAGTTTCTAAAATAAGGTCTTTGTATGCATCAAAAACAAGATGTTGATTAGGATGATTTAAGTATCCTCCGCTTCCAAAAGTGTTGTTTGCTGGACCTACGCTTTGAAGGGGTTGTGGTACTTCCTCAGAAACATAAAAAGTTTGAGTACTTGTCAAGCTTGGGATAGTGTAAGAAGTTCCTGTATGAAAGCTAGTTCCTCCCGTAAAGGTACTGAACCATTTTACAGTGCCTGAACTTAAAGGAGTGGCGTATAATGTAGCACTACCTGGGCTACATAAAGAGTCGTTTGTAGTTAGGGGAGGATTAGGAGCATTAACTGTAATATAAGCTGTTTTGATAGTAGTATCTGTACCGCAGGCACCACCGTTTGCTATGAGTTTGACAGTATAAGTGCCGTTAGTCATGTAAGTAGCTGTGGGATTAACTAATGTGCTGGTAGTACTGTTACCGAAGTCCCAATGGAATGAGATACCATTGACACTTGTATTAGTAAAATTAACAACAGCAGGGATAGAGCAGAGGTTAACTGCGCTTGCAGTAAAATCTGCATTTACACCAGGAATATAATTAGGGCCTACTCCTACTGCATACCATGCACGAGTAACAGCTTCATGTTCAGGAGAACATGCGCCGTATAAATCAATCGAAGATTGAATAGAATAGAAACGTGCATCAGAATATTCAGAAGTAGGCGTTAAATATATAGTCAGGTTACGATAGGCTATTTTTTGTGCTTTATTAAAGCCAATAGCGCTCACACTGAAAGAATTTCCTATATCATTGACTCCACTTCCTCCTTGGCACAGCAAATAAAACCAGTAGTTCTGTACACCACTATTTGTATGAACTCCTCCGTTGTCTAATGTACCTGTATACCAGTGAGTGCCCATATATGTGTCAGGGTCGCTGTGCATGTTCGGATTTTGCATATTACGGATTCCATTACCACTTGTTGTCATTTCTTTACCTACAATCCAGCTAAAAGTGGAGGGCTTATTAGCATACTCTACTGCCTTAGCGAATATATCACTAAAAGACTCATTCAAAGCACCAGACTCGTATGAATACACTAAATTTGCACTATATTCCGTTACACCGTGAGTGATTTCGTGGGCAACTACATCTAAACAAATCAGCGGATGAAAACCTGAACTCAAGTTTCCATCTCCATAGGTCATACGACTTCCATCCCAAAACGCATTAACATAATTGACCCCATAATGTACGTAGCTTAGTAGGCTGCTGTTCATGTCATTATAGCTATACCGGTTGAAATTATTCTTAAAAAAGTCGTATGTTACTTCTGCACCCCAGTGTGCATCTGTGGCTACTTCATCTTTCTGTGCATTGAAGTTATTCCAATAGTTATCTGTGTCAGTAAAATCAACGGCGGCGCTGTAGCTTGTACCTGTTTGTAGATTGTATGTATATACACCACATCGCCCTGCTTCTCTCAATCTAAAATTACCTGGGCTTACATAATCCGCTATGATTGTTCGGTTACCGCTAAACTTAGTTACCGCTGTACCTGTGGAGTCTGCATTATGAATTCTATCATTAGTGAGAATAATCTCTCCGTTAATAGCATCTACGAAGACATGCTGGCGAGATAAGGGCTGATGAGCATAGATATCAAATTTATAGGAAAGTTTGAAGTTTTCAGGTGCATAGTTTCTATTTTTAGGTGCTATGACTAGCGTTCCCTTAGGAAAGTATGTGGCTTGAGGGTCGTTTTTTTCTACTTTAATATGGTTTTCCTCCTCAGGAATTTGCCATTTATACACGGCGGCTTGCACGTAATCTAGGGCTTTTTGAAGGGCTATCGCTTCACTTAATACGGGTGTAGTAGCCGCGCTAATTCCTTTGAAAAATACTCCATTAGCGGATTGAAGATAACCTTCTTTGTTGTGTAAAATATAAATTCCCCCTTCCACAGGAAAGCCTGCGTAGTACTGCTGATAACGTTCGTGTAAAAAGCCTATATCGTCTTTTTCCTGGCGATACATACTCCAAGAGTCTAATGCAGACGCACCTAATGTATGGCTTAGCCAAGTTAAGCCTTGTTGTTGTGGAATGGTTTTATCTTTTAGTTTTAGAAAAACGGGTGCTGTACTTTGTGAATTGTAGCGCACAGCAGTGCAATTTTGTACCTTCTCTGATGCATCTGCTCCATAGTACTCTTGGGCTACGCAAAGCTGGGCTAAAATTAGCCAAACACAAACATACAGTAGTTTTTTCATATCCTTAATTTTTTAACAAGTTGTTGAAATTGATTTTGAAAATAATAATAGAAATTACTTAATTATTTTTGTGGGGGTGATAAGTGAAATTGGGTAGCGTTATGCAACTTAGACAGCTCACAAAAATAAAAAAAAATTTAAGAAAGTCAAGAGAACTAAGTCATATTTTGGTAATTATGCTCTCATTGTGAAAAAGGTTTTTTATTTCTTTGGGCGTGTCCCTCGCTGCGCTCGGGTCGGCGTGCTGCGGGCTACGCTTTCGCTTCGGTGCTTCGCTGCGCTACGCACTGCTTACGCACCCTTCGCATGCCTCACGCAGCAGCATTTTGACATTTTACCTTGTTTTTATACCTACATTTGCTTTACCTTGTTTAATACTGATTATCAAGTACTTACAAGATTAAAATTTTTTATCTTCTTTGAATTGAGCTTATTTTACCTTGTTTTGTACTCATTTTCAAATACTTACAACCTTAAATCTTGAATATACGGACTTTTGATAACCTTTTAACCCTAATTACTAATTAAACAAGCTTTACTCTATTTTTAAGTCATTTTCAAATGTTTACAAGATTAAAGTGTAGTTTTACCTTGTTTAGAATTGATTTTCAAATATTTACAAAGTTAAGTTTTGAAAAGTGGGATTAGCTTACTTACGGCGTTCTTTGCGTGAGGCATGCGGTGGGTGCGTCAGCAGTGCGTAGCGCAGCGAAGCACCGAAGCGAAGCGCAGCCCGCAGCACG
>JANWVE010000188.1 GCA_025057675.1 Bacteroidia bacterium | reverse complement strand
TTTTACGTTGAGCATACAGCCTAAAATATCTAAAACTTCATTTTCTTGGGTATAAATAGTTTCCAACCATTGATTAAGACTTTGGCGAGTGTATTCTTCTATCAAAATTTGGTCTTGTTCAATGAGAATATATTTTTGCAGTGTAGGGATAGTTTGATAACAACGCAGTTTGGTAGTTCTATCCACAAGAGAGGCACTTTCAGACAAGACTTCCATGATAATTGTAGGTTCAAGAAGTGCCTTTGCTCCTTGTGGTCTTTTGAAAAGTTTGATATTTCCGCAAGCAATCACAATATCAGGATAGAAAAAAGCCTCATACTCTTTTACTCTCACAAGTACGTCTTTGGAAAATAATTTACAACCTCTTTTCAAAAGACACTCAAATAAAAGAGCATTTATTCTATTTGTAATCAAATCATGTTTCAATGAAACACCTGCCATAGCAATTACCTCACCTGCCATGTACTCGCTCTTGTGAAAGGCTTGCTCTTCGGCTATGAGATAATCATCAACAGAAACAAGAATTTTTGCTTGCATAAATAATAGATGTTAATTTTTATGCAAGTTAAGAAAATTAAGCTAAAAAGCGAATAATTCTTGCAGGATTACCTACCACTACGGCATTATCGGGGACATCTTTGGTAACTACTGCTCCAGCACCTATTACGGCATTTTTACCAATTCTAACTCCACCTAAAATAGTTGCCCCTGTACCTATACTAGCTCTTTCTTCTACGATTGTTTCCACTAATTGCCAGTCAGATTCGGTTTGCATAGAACCATCAGCATTTACAGCACGCGGAAGTAAATCGTTGATAAAACTAACATTATGCCCTACAAAAACTCCATCACCTATTCTCACTCCTTCACAAATGAAAGTGTGCGAGGAAATTTTACAATTTTTGCCAATAATAGCTCCTTTCTGAATTTCAACGAAAGAGCCTATTTTGGTATTATCTCCAATAGTGCAACCATACAAATTTACAAATTTGAAAATTTTTACATTTTCGCCTACTTGTACGTTGCTGATAGATTGACGTTCATTTTCAATATTAAGAATTTGCATAATTTCTGTTTTTAATTCGTAAACTCACTATTTTATTCATAAAAAATCCTAAACCTATAAACAAAGCAGGCAGAAAAGGCAACATGTACCTTTGCTCTACAGCCTGAAATATAAACATAAAAAACAAAACAAGCAGCAAAGGAATGATGCTAATAATCAATACTTCTCCAAAATTTGTCTTTATCCACCAAAGATTTAGGAACATAACCACATAAAGCGAAACATGAAACAATACTAACCCATATCTCATAAAATTTAATATTTGAATATGCCTAAATGGCTCTTGAAATAAATAAATATGAGCTGTGTTAGAGTGTAATACAATAAGTTTTAGTTGTTTAAGTGGGTTAAGGACATAGTGCCTCAGAGGATATTTTTGCTTAAACCTTCTTATAAAATCATCAAAAATAGCAGCTACCTTCAATTGTTCAGGAGTATATTCCGAGGGCATAGGAATATTTTTATCGTAGTATTTTTTTTGTGAAAGTAACAAGGTTTGATAAGCAACAAGCGATTGATTTATTTCTGATTTACTAACTACTTGTGTAATGTAATCAGGAACAATAGCTAAAAATTTCTCACGATACACTTGGCTTGTATCACCTTTCTTAATAGCAGCATAAAACATAGGCAAGTGAACTTCATTCATTTTACTGCCGTCAGGCTCCCAGCATCTTACGAATTTCCAGAGGGAAAAGTACTCTTTTTTGTAAAGATTAAGTGTAGAAGGGTGTTGTTTCATTAACAAAACTAATTCTCCTGTATTTATGTAGTTTCTAATACCCCAAACTAAAATTATTAAAGCAGGAATTGAAAGGATAAAAGATGGCATTAGAAACTTTTGTTTTTTTACATAATCTAAATAAAGATAGTAAGCTATTACTAACCAGCTTATTCCAATGTAAGGTCTTATCAAAATACCATAGCCTAAAAAAAGAGAAGCAACAACATAGTTTAATATTTTACTATTGACATTTGAAGTATTATATGCCTTTAACAAAAAATAAATGTAAAATACAAAAAACGGATAAGAACCCGGCTCAGTTAGGATATAAAAACTCCATGTATAGAAAAAAGGTAAAACAGCATATAAAAAACATATAAACAAATTCAAGGTGTCGGGAATTTTGATATATGCTAAAATTTTATTTAAGCAATATAATGACAAGAAAAACAAAAGATGATTAAAAAAAAGTACAGCCCATATACCATATTTCTCACCCAGAAATAGTATAGATATGTAGATAAAAATAGAATAACCAGGAGTTCTACCAAAATAAGATCCTTTGGCAGGTGGATTAGTAGGTTTGTAACCTGATATTCCTTCTCCATACTTGATAAGATTTTGAGCAAATGATAAATAATCTTCCGTATCGGGAGAGTCAAAAAATCCTTCTTTTGATACTAAATTTGCTTGATATCTTGCTGAATATTCTGTGAATTGAACAATAGATACAACCAAAAAACTTAAAACTAAAATATAAATAAATCTTATTTTCATTTCTTTATTTTAATTTGTAGATTAACAAGAGAATTTAGCATAAAAAGGAGTCCCACACATAATAAAGGAAAAACTGTCCAAATATATCTCCATTCATAAGTACGCAAATAAAATGCAAAGAAAAATATTACATAACTTAAAAGGATAAGAACCAGTGGTGAAAAATAATATTCTTTTTTAAGAAACATCGTAATTAAGCCTATTGAACCTACTACTAAGAACAAGTAATAAATAGCTGATTGCATTACTTTTAGCAAAAATTGATAAGATTTGTAACAAGGTAAATTTTTATTTATCGGTAGAAAATAAGAGCCACTGTGTAAAAGAAACCCTTTTAAGGTTAATAATCTTGCAATAAATTGATAGTGAAAGAAATTTTCACTTTTGAAAGATTCAGTAAAAAAATTGAATTTTGAAGCTAAGTAGTTGTCTAACTGCTCGTCATACTGATTTTTTGCATAGAATTTTAATACTTCCTTTCTTAAATTAGCGAGTGTGTCAGCATTATATGCACTACAAAAGGCATAAGAAGGGAATTGATATTTTCTTGAATAATCATCATCGTATAAAAAATAATGTGATGGAGAAGTTACCTCCCAGTACACATTATCACCTCCCCAAGATTTCACAAAATTACCCATAGCAATATGAGTTTTCGTAAATTTGTATCCTGCAAGCATATCTTGTTGTAGGAAAATAAATTTATTCAAAACATAATAATTTCTAATTATCCAAGGAGCAAGTAAAACAATTAAAGGTAAGACTAACAGAAACGATTTATACGTAAATTTTCGTATAGTTATCTTCTCTTTTTGTAAAAGGAATGAGATAGGATAATACAAATAAATTGGCAAAAAATAAGGTTTCAAACAAACAAGTATTGATAAAAAAATGCTTGAATACATTAAAAATTTATTTTCTTTGGTTTTCTCGTATTTATAGGTGAAGTAAACAACAAAGGTTAGAAAACTAATAGATAAACTTTCAGGTAGTATAGCTATACTCCAAAATACAGAAGATAGGTTAAGATTTAGCAAGAACCAACTTATCCAAAAGAAAATATAACTACCCAAAATTTCAAAACATAATAAAGAAATGAGCAATACCGAAGTGGCTTCCAAAAGTATTTGCAAAAGTACGAGGAGATTACAACTTGCAGTATGGCTGAAAAATAACCTAAAAAAACCAAAGATTAAACCGTAATGAGGTAAACGAGAGGCATAAAGTTTCTCTTCAAAGAATTTAGCTTTGTAGGTAAAATAGTATTCTCCTTTTGTAATAAGATTTTCAATCGGTTCAATGTAAGAATTTGTATCTCCTTCTTTAACAGCAATTATGCCTTCAATTTCTCGTAGCTTATTACACTTTTGTAAATTAACAATATAATAAGCTATGAAGGACTTTATCAAGAAGCTTATCAATAGCAAAAAAATAAGATTGATTTTTTTGCCAAGAATGAAATCAAATTTTAGCTTCATAATTCAATTTCTTTCCCTTTGCTTTTAATAGACTTTTGCGAAGCCTCCAAAATTTGCACTACTAAAGCTCCAATTTCGGCGGTAGCACGAGGTTTTTGTTTTTGCAAGATAGCTTGTATGAAATCTTGTGCTACAGCGAAAAGTGCTTCTGTACCATCTAATTTAGGTACATAAATATCTCCTACTCGATAATCTACCAAAATTTTAGTTTTATCTTCTTCGGTTTTTAGCTCGTAGCCTGTATCATAGACTTTAATTTTTTCGGTTGCTTCCAAATCGTTCCAAACAATCATTTTTTTGTCGCCTCCTACAAGCATCTGCCGAACCTTCACAGGTGAACTCCACGAACAATTAAAATGAGCAATCTTGTTAGAAGCATAATGCAAAGTAAGATACGCAATATTTTCAATGTCGTTGTTGGTATGCGAAATACCTACGGCTTGTACGGCTATGGGTTTTTCGTTCATTAGGTAATAGCAAATAGAAATATCGTGTGCGGCTAAATCCCAAAGTACATTTACATCGGGCTGAAAAAGCCCTAAGTTAATACGAGTAGAATCAATGTAATTTATCTTACCGATGTTACCACTATCAATGATTTCCTTCATTTTTTGTACCGCC
>JANWVE010000187.1 GCA_025057675.1 Bacteroidia bacterium | reverse complement strand
AGCACGCCGACCTTGTGGGCATGAGCGTAGCGAAACGCCCACAAGGACACGCCCAAAAAATTAGAACTCAACTTTTGAAGGCGGCTCTTTTGTATAAACAAAAAATAGACTCTTGATATATCCTCAATGCTTGTATTTGTACTTATATCCGTGTTTAGTAAAATACTGCTCTACCTTAACTCGGACATCCCCCTGTAGTTGTATATGACCGTTTTTAGCTGTACCGCCTACACTACAAAGCTGCTTCAAGTTTTTACAAAGCGTGTTCAAATCTTCTTCTGTACCTACAAATTGTGTTATCAAGGTACAAATTTTATTTCCTTTTAAGCGGATTAACTCTATGCTTAAATTTTGTTTTTCTGGGGGAAGAGTAGATATTTGAGATGTGGATTTCTCAGGTATCCAATTTGGATCTGTAGAATAGACAATAACAGAATTTTTATTTTTTTTCATACACTTTCAGTTTTGTCATGTATATTCATCAATACGCCCATCATAGCAACCAGAGCTACGTCCTCTGCTTTACATCCTCGAGATAAATCTAGCCAGGCATAACTAAAACCTTGTAGAAGAGGTCCTATCGCCGTTGCCCCGCCGATGCGCTCTGTTATTTTGTAAGCAATATTTCCTGATGCTAAATCAGGAAATATAAATACATTTGCTTGACCTGCTATCGGACTGTGTGGGGCTTTACGCTGCGCTACAGAAGGAACAAAAGCAGCATCAAATTGAAGTTCTCCATCTATTATAAGTTCAGGGTCTTGTTGTTTAACAAGTTCTACAGCTTGTAAAATTTCATCTATCTTTTCATGTTTAGCTGAACCTTTTGTAGAAAACGAAAGCATTGCTACTTTGGGTATTTGACCTGTAAGTTTTGCATGCGTGCGAGCAGAGGTGATAGCAATATCGGCTAGTTGCTTGGCAGTAGGATATGGAACAA
The DNA here is from genome assembly GCA_025057675.1 of Bacteroidia bacterium. Taxonomy (GTDB): domain Bacteria; phylum Bacteroidota; class Bacteroidia; order JANWVE01; family JANWVE01; genus JANWVE01. The sequence continues at coordinate 3,752 of JANWVE010000187.1, read as the reverse complement.
CTCCGCAATCCGCATAGGTGAGTAATCTGCCATCAGGCAATACCATTAAAAACGAACTAGATATCGTACTTACTCGTTTATCGGTACCTAACACTCGTAATCCTGCTCGTATGACGTCAGCTGTGGTATGCACAGCACCTGACACAGCTACGTCTGCTACGCCATTTTTGAGCAAATAAGCACCAAACCACAAAGGATGTTTGAGTTGTTGCTCAGCGTATTCCCATGTAAAAGCTTTTTTAGCGTTAATCAAAAGGTAGTCTGATACATCTTGGTCAGAGACTTGACTCTGACTAATCACTCTGACGATTATTCTTTGGTCACCAAGATTTAACAGGGTGTCTTGGGTAATTAAAATAACTTCTTTTGCCCAGCCGCGATTAACTAATAAGTATGCCGCTTGTTGTATTCGTTCATCTTCACCCTCAACGAGTAGAATAGTTTTTTGTGCGGATGCCGCCTTGAAAATAATATGCTCCAAAGATTTCATGCTAAAATTACAAAATTTCTAAAATTATCAAATACGTAATAATAGCCGATATTTTGTTTCTTTGTGCTAATTCTAATTTTTTCCTTAGTAAGTTAAGTAGTATAGTTTTTTCTTTTTCAATGTTAGTTTCTTCAATTACTTCATCCTCTGCATTTTTTTCTGTGCGGGTATCTTTATTCAAGGACACGTTGATTGTAATATCTCTCTCACCTGTTACGTTAATGTCGGTTACTTTTTTAGCTTCATAATTTGGGCTAGAAAAGTAAAGTTCATATTGTCCTTCGGGGATATCGGTTATTTCGTATCTTCCTTCGGCGTCTGTAATAGACGTGAAGGCAGTGCCTGGTATGCTTACTTTGGCACCTACTAATAAGTCTGCGCTTTCACCGTCATAGACAGTGCCTCTTATAGCGGACTGTGAAAAAATGAAGTGGCTCAAAAGTACAAGTAATAAATACAAAACGCGGTATAGCATGTTGCCCTACAAAAATAAAAATTTATTCACAAACTTAATATATGAACATATTTTGTTTAAAAAAGAAATTTACGACACAAGTTTTTTGGGCGTGTCCCTCGCTGCGCTCGGGTCGGGCTACTGCGCACTCCGCTATCGCTTCGGTGCTACGCTAACGCTTCGCACTGCCTAACGGCATGCTCCGTATCCCTCACGCAAGCAGATTTTTGGATGCTTTACCTGGTTTTTTATGCACTTCTTTGCTTTACCTTGTTTGATGTTCATTATCAAGTATTTACAAACTTAACATTTTTATCTTGTTTCAGTTACACTTGTTTTATCTTGTTTTTACCTCATTTTGAACTACTTACAAAGTTAAACTTTCAACAAATAGACTTTACACAAAACTTTAACCCTGAATGATAAAGTTTTACCTTATTTTACACTTATTTTCAATAATTTACAAGGTTAAAAATCTATTTTTATCTTATTTAATGTTCATTATCAAGTACTTACGAGATTAAATTTTGAATAAGTGGACTTAGTCTAGTAGCCGCTTGCGTGAGGCATGCGGAGGGGGGCGTTAGCCCGTGCGTAGCACCGAAGCGATAGCGTAGCCCGTAGCACGCCGACCTTGTGGGCATACGCGCAGCGTAACGCCCACAAGGACACGCCCAAAAAAATAAGATGAGAATTTAAGACTTTGATTGCCCACTGTAATAAAAAAAGATATACAAAAAGTCTAATTTTAATAAAACTAAATTTTGTAGATCGCTGAATATCAGTACTAATTTATGGTAAAAAAATGAATTTTTTACCCTGTTTTGAAAACTTCTGCCAATAAAAAATTCTAATTAGTTTGCTACTTCAAAATTTTTCGTATATATTTGCAGAGTATATATATTTTATTATTATTCTGCTATGAGCTATCTCAAAAATTTTCTCTCCGTATTCAATTGGAGTATAAAAGAAAAACAGAAAAACGAGCAAAAGTCTGCTCATAAAGGTATTAAACCTACTGTTTTTGATATTAAAAATTGGATTACTCAAGAGCTTCCACCCCTAGCATGGGAAAGAATCGTACTGCGGAGCAGCAAGTATCTTTTGGAACACTACCAAAAAACGCTGAATCAGTTCCCTGCAAATGAATTACTACCCTTAGATGTACAAGAAAAAATACGCACTAGTATTCTGCAAGTATATCAAAAAGACATCCAGTTTGAAAATATAGAAAACTCTTCTAGCAGTAAATAGTAATAATATGTAAAAGCATACCAATAAACAAGGAGAACAAAGATATGAATGAACAACATAGCCATCCTTTTACATCTACTTATGACAAAGGCTATCATGCCTATTGGGTAGGGGACGAACCCATGATATTTCATTGCCATCATTATAATTTGTTCTTACAGAACAGTATCAAAGACGCAGGCGACTTCTTTGATGTAGATACTTTGTTAATTCAAGCCGCAGAATACGTAACCTACCACCAATTTGTCAGTCTATTCGGACCCAGTAATGACAAAAACATTAGTTTGAACACCCTATTAGACGCCTTCTCTCTATTTGGGTTTGGTAAACTTAATGTAGAACAAATAAACATAGAAGGGGGTAGAGTATCGACAGATAAAGAGCATTACAGCGTGGGATATATCAGCAAGCATCCTATCCCCTCACCTGATAAAGAAGGTGTATGTTATTTTACCAAAGGATTTATCGGTGCAGTATTCTCGTACCTCAATAAACAGCCTATTTTCTCCTACCACGTAAAACAAACACAATGTTTATCCAAAGGACACGAAACAAACGTTTTTGAGGTTACCAAGCTTGCTCAACCTGCTCAACCTATCTGTAATTACTACGCAGGCAAAGGGGTATTAAGCACAGAATACAACTACCACAATCACTCTGGCAGCCCTGTGGATTACTTGGGTATTCGTGAGGCTCTTACTCAAATGGTATTAGTAGGCAACACTGAAACAGGTTTAATAGATGCTTTTGGAGTACTATTAACACGACACTACGCTAATTATTACTGTAACATCTCCTTCGGGCTTCTTCAAAATATGTACAAGCAGCTAGGTGAGCAAGGTATAGAATTAGTACGGGATTTGTTGATTGAAGCAGGACACATCTGCGCTTTCAACACTATGGGAGGAATTATGACTTCAATGGAGTGGGAAGCACTCATTAAACCTATGCTCAAATCCCGTGAAGACTGGATACACGGTATTATTGCGTGTATCAACGCTCTAGGCTGGGGTACATATATCATTCGCGAACTTGTACCTTACAAATCTCTGACCATAGAAATATTCAATGATTACGAAAGTAATCACTGTTTAGCTCGTAAGCATGATTTTCGTACGCCTATATCTTATTTAGCCACAGGTATAGCCGCAGGTATCATGAATCTTTTGTACAACGCCGACATTACCCAAAAACCCGTGCTAAATGAAGATTTCTATAATCAAGCATTTAAGTCAGGTAAAAGGTTCATAGGTAAGCAGATTGAGTGCAGAAGTATGGGTGCTAAATCCGCTGTTATTACTGCTACAGTAGAGAACGTTCAATTTTAACATTATAGTACTATCTTCATAGTACTATCTTCAAAATGGCATGAGCAAGTCAGCTTGTGCCATTTTTGTTTATGTTAAGCATAAGGATAATTTTACTTTTGGGCGTGTCCCTCGCTACGCTTCGGGTCGGCGTGCTACGGGCTACGCTGCGCTTCGGTGCTACGCTGCGCTTCGCACCGTGCTAACGCACGCCCTCCGCATGCCTCACGCAGCAGCTTTTGGATGT
>JANWVE010000186.1 GCA_025057675.1 Bacteroidia bacterium | reverse complement strand
GCTTGCACTGTGGATGTTCGGCAGCGCTATGGAAGCTACTTGGGGAACTAAACGATTTTTGACTTATTATTTTGTATGTGGCTTAGGCGCTTCAGGACTGTACTTGTTAGTAGAATACTTGACTATTGACACTGGATTCTACCCCCCAATGGTAGGTGCATCTGGTGCAGTGTTCGGGCTACTCTTAGCTTTTGGAGTAACTTATCCTAACGGCTACATTAACCTTTATTTTGTCATTCCTATCAAAGCAAAGTACTTTGTAGCTTTGTACGCAGCCATCGAACTCTACGCAGGACTGACCAACCAATATAGTATTATCAAAGGAATGGGACCTACTTCTAATGTAGCTCACTTTGCCCACCTTGGTGGTATGCTTATTGGAATGCTTTTAATTGCTTACTGGAAACAACGAAGATATTAAGTAAAGGAAAGGATTATGATAAATCGTATTTTTCTATTCTTATTTGCCGCAGCAGTATTAACAAAAAACAAACATACAAATATAAAATCTTACCATTTTTTAACGCCGTCAGATACTACTATTCACTATCCGCAAGAAAAGCATTTGAAAAATGTACGCCAACTTACATTTGGCGGCAACAATGCTGAAGCTTATTTTAGTCCTAATGGCAAATATCTTATTTTTCAATCCGATTATGCTAAATGGGGCAACCAATGCGATCAAATTTACTTATACAATCTTTTTAAAATTCCTGACTTAAATCCTAAAAAAATAAGTACAGGTTTAGGCAGAACAACTTGTGCTTACTTTATGCCAGATAATAGGCACGTAATTTATGCCAGTACTCACGCAGCAAATAAAGACTGTCCTCCTGTACCTGAACGCAAACAAGGAAAATATGTGTGGCCCATTTATCCTGATTACGACATTTACTTGACAGATATCAAAACAGGTAAAACTATTCCCTTTATTACAGGAATAGGCTACGATGCCGAAGCTACTGTTTCTCCTGATGGTAAAAAAATCGTATTTACATCAGACCGCAGCGGAGATTTAGAACTTTACGTTTGTGATATTGATGGTAAAAATATCAAGCAGATTACCCATGAATTAGGTTACGATGGGGGAGCTTTCTTTTCTCCCGATAGCAAAAAAATTGTTTTTCGTGCTTCTCGTCCTAAAACTGAGCAAGAAATCAAAGAGTACAAAGAACTTTTAGCACAGCACTTAGTTCAGCCTACTCAAATGGAAATTTTTACTTGTAATGTAGATGGTTCAGATATGCAACAAATTACTCATTTAGGAAAAGCTAATTGGGCACCTTTTTACCACCCAAGTGGAAAGAAAATTATTTTCTCGAGCAATCATGCATCTTCAAAGGCATTTCAATTCAATCTATATATGATTAACACTGATGGAACAGGATTAGAAAAAATTACTTATGACAAAGTCTTTGACTCTTTTCCAATGTTCTCTCCTGATGGAAAAAAACTAGTCTTTTCGTCCAATAGAAATAACGGGGGTACTCATGATACGAATTTGTTTATAGCAGATTGGGTAGACTAACAGCCATAAAATTTTTTTAGCTTGTTTGCTTTATAGCATAAGCCACACATATCCAAAAGCAAGGTATAATCTCAACTAATAGTGTAAAGTCTTCAATAACACCTAAAAGCACGTAGTGCACAAAAATTAAAATACCGACAATTGTCCATTTACGTAAGAAATATAAACAGCTTATCATAAAGCCTAATAAAGCAATTATGCCTATTATTCCTTGTTCTGACATAGTGCCAATGTACAAACTATGCGCGTTCATATAGTCATTGTACCGAGTAGTTCTTGCAATCTTATCTTGTTCTAGTTTATCTCTGTATGCATTATACCTTTCAGGAAATGTGTTAATACCAATACCTGTCCATGTATTTTCTTCGAACATCAATTTAGCTGCTTTCCATCTGTTTTTTCGCTCTAAGTTCGATTCATTTTTACTCAAAACAAAAATTGACTCTATTTGTACAAATGCTGTGGTATGGTCTTTTGGATCTAGCCATACTTGATGCTTATTTCTGTATTCACTAATTTTTATGTATGCAATATATACTCCTATGCAAAGCAGAAGTATACTTAATAAAGTTACTTTAAGCCATCTTGGATAGTAGTACAAGAATATTGCGATTATACAAAAAGTAGCAAAAACCCAGTAAAAACGAGAGTAAGACAAGTATATGACTAAAGTATAGAAAACCCAAAACAGCGTTAGCGATTTATCTTGGATAGGTTTTTTAATGCATATACTTGTGATGTACAGCCATAGAGGGAATGCCATAGCGATGAGAAGAGTATGTCCATTGGCAAAAGGCAAAGCCATCTTATAGCTGTGATGATAGTTGATACCTATTTTTAGATAGTTTGCAAAAGCATATATCAGCAATATTCCATAACTAATCCCGCACCAAAGTAAGAAATTTTTTTGTTCTTTTGTCGTAAAATCAATTGCTATAAAACCTATCAAGAAAGCAAATACATAATTAAACCACAGTAGTAATCCCTTAAAAGAATGAGTTGGTACTTCACTATGTAGTGCTGATATTGTCATTGATACTCCTAACGCAATAGTACCTAAAATAACAGGATGCTTGAAGTAAGAAGTAAAACGCTTTCTATTTTGCCACACATATATTGCCAAAAAAATGTTAAAAGGAGGAATAAGCCATTCTAATGGTGTTTCTATCTTAATAAATCCTAATTTAGCTTCAATAGAAAATAAAACAGCCGTACAGAGCAAAAAGTAAGTATACAAAAGAATGGTTCGTAGCATAACTTTTGCCATAACTCGTGCATCTATGCTACAAGTTTAATAAAATCAAAAAGTATAAAGCCACTTTGATAAATTTTTGAGTTTTCAAAATTTAGTTTTTCTAACTACGTGTTTTTACATTTGTTAAGTACATTTATTTTCCTTTTGGTTCTCATAATCTCTTGCATCCAAACAACTACTAGTAAAGGAAAGACTATAAAGGATAATTTATTATAGGCGTAAGCCCCTTCAAAATCAAAATGAATCAGGTGTTGAATAGCTCTTGTCATACCACATCCTGCACAAGTTTGATTAAATAAAACTACAGATAAACAAAGCTTTCTACCGTTGTCAAAAAAATCGGTAGGAAGCAGCACAAGGACTATGGGTGTTAAAAGTAGAAACGATAGATATATATAGTGTAGTAGAATGCGTGTTTTTATATTAGTCTCTGTTTTTTTCACAACTTACAGGGTTTTTTCATATTCTCCATCTTTGGGTTTCAAGGTTCCTATCAAGATCCTGACAAGATCAATTAAAGACCATATACCACACCCACCTAATGTGAGCAGCTGGATTATTCCAATCGTAGTATAACCTAGGTAGAATCTATGTATTCCTAATGCCCCTATAAAGAAACATAACAGAGCAGCTACAAGCTGGTTTTTACCACTACCATTCTGTTTTTTTGCTTTTAGGTTCTTTTTAAGTTCTTTTTTGTACTGCTGGATACCTTTACTCTTTATATGATTTGAGCTTTGAGTTTGATGGGTTTGACAAGGTACACTGCCCTATTTAGCACCTTCAGATTCTTGAAGGATGACCTTGCCATCTCTTTCTGAGGTCGCGGTTACTGCACCTGATTCTGATGCACCAACATAATTTGTTGATAGCGGAAACAAGAAAGCAAATGTGAGCACGATGACTCTTAACCATTTGCTAGATACATTTTTTGCTCTCATAAGGTAATGCTTAACTTATAGCAATAATAAACATATAAATCTGTTTCACCAAAATTTTATATGTTAAATTTATTTGAAAATTTTGTGTTTTATTGCAACACTTTGATATTCAATAGTTTAAATTTTAAAATTACTTTTTCAAAACTTCTAATCATTATGGAGTATTATACAAGAAATTCCATGTATAAATAAAACTTGTAGGTATTTTTTCTGTCTAATATCAAAATACTACCGTCATACACAAATTTCCTTGCTGGCAGTAATAAATCATTTTTGCAATTTTTTATCTAATTTGTTTATTGCTTTCAGTCTACCGTTTATTTAGTATGCAATCAAAAAAAGTATTTTTCATTTAGCGTTATGTAAGTACTTATGCAAAATTTTTACTTGCCTATAGTGAATAGCCTTAGTAGTCTTAATAGAATACTATCTATTGTAAAAGCATTTTTTCAGATAAAAATTTCAAGAGAAACAGATGTAGCTCTTTACAGATATGATATTGAAAAGTAATTTTATTTCTTGGGCGTGCCCCTTGCTGCGCAAGGGTCGGGGCATTCCGCACTACGCTTCGCTTCGGTACTTCGCTGCGCTTCGTACTGCCTAACGGCATGCTCCATGCCCCTCACGCAGATGACCTGTGCAGTTATGTCTTTACCTTGTTTAAGCTTGAAGTACAAGTACTTACAAGCTAAAACTTTGCATAACACACAGAGAAACGATTATTTCAGAGATCTCTTGCAGAGATCTCTTGCGTGAGGCATGCGGAGGGTGGGCGATAGCCCAGTGCGGAGCGAAGCGTAGCACCGAAGCGATAGCGTAGCCCGTAGCACGCCGACCTTGTGGGCAAAAGCCCACAAGGGCACGCCCAAAAAATTAAAATTTTACTCAACTCTCTAATTCAACTTGCCCTTAACACATTTTTTAACTAAAAAAGCCCCACAAGCTTTGATAAGCTTATAGGGCTGAATGTGGATATTACTTTGTTTAGTGTGTA
>JANWVE010000185.1 GCA_025057675.1 Bacteroidia bacterium | reverse complement strand
GCAGCACCGTTAGCCCGTAGCACGCCGACCTTGTGGGCATACGCGCAGCGTAACGCCCACAAGGACACGCCCAAAATGAACTTTAATAGCAAGAAAAGGCTCTTTTTATACTTAATATAATAACAAGCCTGCCCAAATAATCTTATATTGACTTGTTTTAGTTTTGATAACATGTATGTAGCATATAACTTAGCATTATGAAAATTTCTGGATTGATTGTTTTTTTATCTCTCCTATCTCCCATTATCAAAGCACAGACATGGCAAAGTGCATACGATAGTTGTCTAAAGTACTCCAAAAGTAATGAACATCCCAAAATACTATTAGAATGGGGTATCAAAACGCTAGAACTATATGAAAAACAAGTTAGTGTGAAGGATACTACATATAGCAAAATACTGGATTTTCTTTTTTACACAAGTTTTAACTCTGAAAAATATAAAGACGCAGAAAAATTTGCTAAAATAGATAGTGCATGGTCTAAAAATAATCAGTATCTACCTGGGCTTGCTAATTCATACAGTAACTTAGGATTATTATATAAAGAACAAGGAAGATATTCTGAAGCAGAACTTTTACTCAAAGAAAGTAAAACAATTAACTTAAATTTACTGGGAGAAAATCATCCTAATTATGGAAAATCTTGTCAAAATTTAGGATCTATATACTTTCAAATGGGAAAGTACATGCAGGCGGAGAGTAATTACCTGGAAACGAAGCGCATCGTAGAAAAACATAATGGAACTGAAAGCTTAGAGTATGCTAATATTTGTAACAGTTTGGGTTTATTATATCATTATCAGGGAATGTATTCTAAAGCAATCTCTTTATATAATGTAAGTAGAGCGATTTATGCAAAAATCCTTGGCGAGCGAAGTAAGTCTTATGCTATTGTTTGTAACAATTTGGGCATTTCCTATAATAGTCTTGGTAATATCCCTCAAGCGGAGCAGCTCTATTCACAAGCCAGAAAAACATTACAAATCTTGAAAGATACCGAAAACTTAGCTTACGCAAATATATGTAATAATCTATCTAACGTATACATATCTCAAGGAAGATACTCGGAAGTAGAGCCGCTCATTACTGAGGCAAAACGTATTAGATTGAAGTTGCTAGGTAAAAATAATCCTAATTATGCCACGTATTGCAGTACCCTCGGCGGAGTGTATTTAGACCAACAGAAATATGCCAAAGCAGAGTCATTACTGATAGAATCTAAGGAGATACTACTAAAAACAGTGGGCAAAAATCATGAACTGTACAGTCAGAACTGTATTAACCTTGCTGTAACATACGAGGGACAGGGGCGCGACGATGAAGCAGAAAAACTCTATTTGGAAGCAGAGAATATCATGTTGAATATCCAGACTCAACAACGTAAATACATTGAGTTATGTATAAATATGGGAAACTTTTATGTAACACAAGAAAAATATCAAAAAGCAGAGAATGTATTGTTAAAAGCAAAAAATTTGGCGGAGAAAACCTTCGGCAAATATCACCCACTTTATGCTAATGCTTGTGGAAGTTTGGGGTTTGCTTATCAAAAACAAGGGTTATATGAAGAAGCAGAAAAATTCTTCAAAGAAAGTATTGATATGAAACTATATGAAATTCAGAATAATTTTAGGAACTTATCCGAAAAAGATAAAGAGCAGTATATAAAAACAAATATCCAAAGATACATAGACCGCTTTTACCTTTTTTCAACCAAGGTATACAAAAATAAACCGTATTTTATGGGAGATATATACAACCTTACACTTGAAACCAAAGGACTAATCCTTCAAAGTACAGAAAAAATAAAAAATCGGATTATTAAAAGTCAAAATCAAGAAATTAAGGAACTTTATTTAGAATGGAAGCAAACCAAGGATAAATACGTTAGAGTACAAAATTTAAGTATCAATCAGCGGCAAGAAAAGAAAATAGATTTAGATAGTTTAGAACGGCAGATTAATGAGTTAGAGAAACAGCTCGCCCTAAAAAGTGAAGACTTTGCGCATACTTTCACCCCTAAGGTAATTACATGGAAAGACATTCAAAAAATGCTTAAAAAAGATCAAGCAGGTATTGAAATTATACGTGCAGAATACAAACAAAAAGCAAAAAGTGATAGTGTAGTTTATATCGCGTTAATAGTCAAAAAAGATAGCCAATACCCTGACGTTGTTATTTTCAATAATGGTAATCAATTTGAAAACGAGCATATTATTAGATACCGCCGTTCTATTACTACCAAAATTCAAGATAAAGAGAGCTATGATGTATTTTGGAAACCTATTGCTCAAAAACTCAAAGGAATTAAAACGGTTTATTTCTCACCTGACGGTATTTATCACCAAATCAATCTATCTACTTTGTATAACCCAGAGACAAAAAAATATGTTTTTGATGAAGTTCAAGTTATCAATGTAACGAGTACCAAGGACATCACAGAAACACGTAAATTTTATGCAAAAAACAATTTTTTGATAGGTAACCCGAAGTTTAATCTTGAATTAAATTTGCAAAATAACGAAAAGCCTAGCGAACAACGGAGTATTGAAAATTTATCCCAGTTAGAAGGTGCGGAAAGGGAGGTCAAAGAAATTTCTACATTTTTACAGAATTCTACTACTGTTGTAGGTATAGATGCCACAGAGGAGTACGTTAAATCCATCAAAAACCCACGAATTTTGCATATTGCTACACATGGATATTTCAAAAAGGGACAATATCAAAGTAATATGCAAGCAATGTTAAATGCAGGGCTTTTATTTGCAGGGGTGATAGATTATGATAAAATGGAGATACGCCCATTAGACAAAGAGGACGGCAAGCTCACTGCTTTTGAGGTTATGAATATGGAATTAGACAGTACAGAGTTAGTCGTGTTAAGTGCCTGCGAAACGGGATTAGGGCAGGCAAGTAAGGAGGGCGTATATGGTTTGCAGCGGGCATTCAAGATAGCAGGAGCGCAAAGTATTATCATGAGTTTGTGGAAGGTAAATGATGAGGCTACACAACTGCTGATGACTAAATTTTATGAGAATTGGCAAAAGAAAGGTATGCTTAAACGCAAAGCTTTTGAAACCGCACAGAAAGATATTCGCAAACGATACAGAGAACCGTACTACTGGGGTGCTTTTGTGATGATTGAATAAGGTTTATTTTTGGGCGTGCCCTTGCCCGCGTTTCGCTGACGCTCATGCGGGCAAGGTCGGCGTGCTGCGGGCTGCGCTATCGCTTCGGTGCTTCGCACCGTGCTATCGCACGCCCTCCGCATGCCTCACGCAAGATAGATTATATGCATTTATCTCATTTTTACGGATATTCACACTGTAAATGGCTTATATCATTGATTTTAATAGCGATATAAGCACTTCCAGTAAAAATAACATGATTAAGACAAGTATTTTGGTGCGTAAAAAATAAATCCATTTTTCCCAAATCATAGTTAAATAAGGTAGAGAGTAATATTCGTAAAGCGCGCCCATGCGTGCATATTAGGATATTTCCTTTTGCATGATTGTAATGAATTTTTTTCAGAGCTTTTTTTAATCTCTCTTGAACAGATAAAGCACTTTCTCCACCATTTATTTTAGCATTTAAGTTTCCTCTCTGCCATTCTTTGATTAGATTATTATACTGATCTATACTTTCTTGGTTAGGCAATCTTCCCTCTAAAATGCCCCATGAAATTTCATTTAACTCAGGTAAATGTTCAACCCAAGGGGATTTTTGAATAAAATACTCTACTGTTTGTTGGGTTCTTTTGAGGGTAGAACAGTACACTGCTTCAAAAGGGATATGTTTATATTTTTGCCATAGTCGTTCAGCTTGCCATCTACCATGTTCGTTAATTTCTGCGTCTATGCCTCCACCTTGAATAATTCCATTTTTATTAAGGTCTGTTTCTGCATGCCTAATGATATACAGATGTAAAAAGTTAGAAAAGTAATTTTCCATTTCAGTAATGGTCAGAAATTCACGTATTTTAGCATTTAAGTATGATACTTAGCCGTGCTAAAAGGTATCGTTTGCGTAGTATGGGTGGTAGAGTTAAATTATTCCAGAACTTAAAGTAATCATATTCTAGCTTGGCTTCCATAGTGCCTCCGCACACAGAAAGTTTTCGCTTTTGAACAATACGACATCTACCGCTACTATCTGCGTATAATACTACATTTGCGATAATACTTGTACATTCCGCACAAGATATAGTTATTTTGTGTTTTTTAAGAATATCGGGTAATTTTTTTTTCCACTCCATCTCTAAACTATCCCATACGCGTAAAGTATCCCCTTTTAACTTATAAGTTTCTACAATACTGTCGCAAAAAGCAGGATAAGTTTTTGTACCCTGCGCCCAAATAGATAGAATGGATAAGATAGGTGCTATAGCCAAAACCCAATAGTAAAACATTATCTGCTCTGCAAAAATAACTATTTTTTATTTTCAAAGTATTAGTTTCTTTGTATTCAATAGTTAATAAAAAGTAAATCTCTTTTATTGATTTGATTTTACTTTTTGAGTATCCTTGTAGGTGTTTGGATGCACTTATGGCTATCTATAAATTGGTGATGTTCAATCTAACGTCTTTTACCCTATTAAGTCTGCTTTTTTGCACAAAGAACAGTTTTTGAAGGTTAAATTTTAATTGTTGGGGCGTGTCCTTGTGGGCGTTACGCTGCGCGTATGCCCACAAGGTCGGCGTGCTACGGGCTAACGGTGCTGCGCCCA